>JAJQIP010000215.1 GCA_021199145.1 Porphyromonadaceae bacterium
ATCTACTATACATCGACCAACCCAACTGCCATTTCATTTGCTCCCATAGAGACCTACACTGACATTGGTGTATTTTATGGTGCAGAACGGGGAGATTATCATGACGTCGATGAGGCATCGAAAATCAACCATTTCGGAGTTGAAATAAAGGGATTGAAAAAATTCAAGCGCTCGGCCTGCTTTGGCAATATTGGCTATTACAACACCTCAGAATACGACCGTTGTTGGAATTCGGCCCTATTTATCTCCCCGGACAACCCATACATTTTAGCCGATTCCATAAAAAGTGACTTTCACAAAGAGATTTTCTTCCTGCAAGGAACAGCCTCTTATACTATAGCACCTGATTGGATTGTAGGTCTCGATTTGAAATATCTTGTAGGAAGCACCTCCGACCAAACTGACCCTCGTTCCGAAACGGTAGGAATGCGCTTCTCGGCAACACCTGGAGTGACGTGGCAATTGGCCCCTCTCTGGAGCATAGGTCTAGCAGGGAATATTGAACTATTTAAGGAAAAAATCGGATATACTATCGTCAATACTCAGCGCGGATACACAATTTTACAATTTAACGGCATGGGCCTTTATGAAGGTATATCGACAAACTCAACCCTTGGAACATCATATACTCGAAATTACAATGGATTGAATTATGGCGGTTATCTACAACTAACTTATAGTGGAGACCTTATAGCCAATCTCCTGGAACTTTCGGTAGATGTTCGGGATGAAAAAGCACGTGATGGAGGGAAAACCATCGCTTACAAAGGAGGAGATTATAATCGGACTGCATTTGGATTGGAAGATAGGCTGAGCATTAAGGGCGAAGGGATAAACCACAATATCACCTTAGCAGCTAAATACAAGAAAGTTAAGGGAATGTGGTATACACAAGAACGACGCATAGACACTCAAAAGAATAATCAAGAATACTATTTTGTCACCGATTCCTCTGTAACACATACAGAGAAAGGTTGGGAAGCCTCACTCGGATACCGCATCGACCTCCTCTCCTCCAACCTGCCTTCTCTCTCGTTCTACGTAAAGGGAGATTTGCAAAGTTCAAAAATAGAACACACCTATTACGATACCTATTACATGAACTATACCCGATTGATTTTGAGTGCGGGCGTTGACAAACATTTTCAGATTCAGAAAAGCCTATTCAACCTCTCTGTCAACGGAGAATATGCATTACCTATCTTAAACGATGATTATAAAGTATATGATGCTTCTACAACAAAAATAACTTCCGATGGCTTGCTCGTCTACACCAAATACGATAATATACCTGAATTATACACCTATCCAAAATATGAATACCATTCTAGTGCATACGCTGCCGTCGGTCTAAAAGTATCGACCCAAATTCCATTAACCCAACGCCTTTGGTTAGGGATGTCCGCACAAGCGCGGATGGCCTTCTATTTGGGAGATTCTGTCTATCGGGATTTATTAGGGGCAGAACTTGATAATCCTTTGGACGGGAGCCATCACTTCACTACACGGCTTGCCATAAGCCTGCTTTTCTGAAATGAATAGAACCTAATAACCTAAATAATCCTTTATATGAAAACAAAAAACATTGCCTACCTTCTTCTCGCAGCCATTCTCTTTTGGAATCTCACAGCTTGTACTTCGAAAAAAGAACGAGGATTTGCAATTGTTATCGATCCCCAAAGTTATGAGGAGGCCGAGGAGCAACTATCCGCATATACGACAGAACTCCAAAAGAGTGGATTGACCGTTTATCTGGTGATTGACCGATGGGGTATCCCTGATTCGATTCGTCAAGAGCTTATCTCCCTATACACCGCTAACAAAGCCCCCATCGAAGGAGCCATTCTATTGGGGGATATTCCTGTTGCCATGATACGCGATGGCCAACACTTAACAAGCGCATTCAAGATGGATCAAGAAAAATACCCTTGGGAAGATTCCTCGGTCCCCAGTGACCGTTTTTATGATGATTTTGATTTACAATTTGACTTTCTCAAACAAGACGAAGAGCAACCGCATCTCTTCTATTACAGCTTGAATGCAAATTCGGCGCAAAAGCTTGTTTGTAACATCTACACAGGCCGAGTACGGCCGACCGATAGTGAGGGAAGCAGCCGTTATGAAAAACTGCGGAAATTTCTTGAAAAAGCCGTAACTGAGAAACAAGCCCCCAATGTCATGGACCAAATGCTTTTCTTTAGTGGACATGGTTATGCATCTGAATCCCAAACGGCCCGTTTTGATGAGAAATTAAGCTTCTATGAAAGTTTTCCTTGGCTTAGACAACAACAAAACGGCATTGAATACATTGACCATAGACAAGCACGGCACATCAAATTCAGACTGATGGATGAACTGCAACGGGACAATCTCGACTTAGCTATTTTACACCATCATGGAAATTGGGATACTCAATATATGAATGGAACACCCGAAGCATCCACTCCCTCCGCAGCCATAGACCTTGTAAAAGAGTACCTTCGCTATAGATTACGTCGGGCACAAGAAAAAGGAGAAAATATCAATATGGTTCGTACAGAAATTATGAAACATTTCGATGTACCCCAAAGTTGGTTTGATGGTGCCTTTGACCCTGAAATAATAAAAGCGGACTCTATAGATGAAGCAGATTATGATTTGACACTCTCGGACTTTGCCGATTTCAATCCCCAATGCCGTGTTATACTCCTCGATGCTTGTTTCAATGGTTCATTCCACAGGGAAAATAGCATCGCCAATGCCTACATATTTGGGGAAAACAATCGTACAATTGCTGTGGCGGCCAATAGTGTGAATGTATTACAAGATAAGTGGACCGACCGTTATATGGGAGCTGTTGCTCTGGGCATGAATATCGGCCGTATGATTCAGATGAACGCCTTTCTCGAAAGCCATCTGATTGGGGACCCGACATTCACATTCACCCCTACGGTAAAAGTACCTGACCTGAACCAAGCTATCGTTTCATGGAGTGGTGCACGTTGGAAAAAGGAATTGAATAAAACCCCTTATGCGGCCATAAAAACATTGGCTATAGAGGAGCTATATCGCAGGAATGCCATTCAATCGGAAGAGTTATTGCGAATATTCCAGGAAAGCCATGACGCTATCGTACGTATGGAAGCTATGATGACCCTCGCTCAAATAAATGACGACCGTTTTATCAAATGCCTCTCTTTGGCTGTGAACGATAGCCATGAAATGGTTGCACGCTTTGCTATGAATTTCATTGCCCAAAGTGGAGATCCCCGTTTGGCATCTGCGGTTATATCGGTGGCCATTCGTAACAATACCAGTGAACGGGTGAACTTTTCCGTAAAAAGCGCCATTCCTCTTTTTGAACATGACATTTTGATGCAAGAATTTAACCGCCAATTTCCCCAAACCCATTATCGGGACAGCGCATCTGTACGGAAGCAAATTACACAAGTACTTGAAAACCAAGCCAACCGTTATTCCGACTATATGGAAGAGATAATAGATAGTCTACAAACTTTAAAGACCCGTATTTTCTACATCCGTACCATGCGTAATTACCAAGTACACTTCATGGTACCAGAATTGTTGGAATATATGCGGCAATCCAACGATACAGTAATTCAAAAAAATATGCTTGAAGCATTTGGATGGTTCCGTCTCTCTTACCAAGCACCAGAAATCATAAAGACAGTTCTTGAAATGAGTCAAGACACTGCCTTGCCTCAAAGTGTACGTAACGAAGCTTTGAAAACTATCAAGAGGTTGGAATAAGGCTTTTTCAAAAATCGATTCTCCACCATAATCATGGTAACCCATTTGCGGTATATCATCTCTTTCACTCTTTGCACCCTTATAGGGAGTGGACTTTGGGCCCAAATTCAACGCCCAATTTATCCCATTCCGACCATAACCCCTGAAGTACAAGCTGAAATAGAGGCTCGCCACATATGGGAACCTCACATTGTACGAAGTAGCGAAGAACTTCCCAAGGGAGTGGATAACTCCTTGTCAAAATATTTTCCTCCAATATTTGATCAAATAGGGAATTCTTGTTCACAAGCATCCAGTATCGGATATGTTTTTACCTATGAAATGAATAGATTACTCGATCGGGATGCTAGTCGAGAAGAAAATACCTTCAGCTATTTCTACACTTGGAATTTCCTTAATGAAGGGTCTGGAGAGGGTTCATTTCCAGTCAGTGGATTCTCCATGACCCACATTAATGGAGCCATGAGTCGAACAGACTTTCCAGACCAGTTGTCAAGTTATTGTTATTATTGGGAAAGTGGATATGATAAATATATTGAGGCAATGCATTATAGGACTAAAGAGACAGTAAGCATTCCACTGGAAACACAAAGCGATATTATCCTAGCCAAACAATATTTAGCGGAAGGAGGCTGTTTTACCTACTCCTCATACAGCAGCAATTGGGTCATCAACAATCACTACACTGGCCCTTCGGTAACAGGTTATAAAAGTTTGCTCACCAGCCTGGCAACAGAAGGGGCACATGCTCTTACTATTGTCGGATATGACGACCTCATTGAATTTATCCCAGCAAATGGAGACTCCATCTTCTATGGAGCATTCATTGTTGTAAATTCATGGGGGAACACATCACATGATAAGGGCCGATTTTATCTTCCCTACTCTTTCTTCCTTCAAAAGAGGGAGGAAAATTATCTGAGTACATCAGGAACAGGAGCCATTGTGGAATATCATGAACCGAAAATAGTTTTTAAAATTAAAGTGACCTATAGTTCTCGTGATGATTTATCGTTTATCTTAGGAGTTGCGGATAAACCTTATACTGAAAGTCCTACCCTCTCGTATACAAACAATACCATGAATTCTCAAGGGGGAAATCATCCGATGCCCGGTTCAAAAACTTACGTTTCTGAACCATATTCACTCGAATTTGCTTTCGATTTTACAGACCAACTGGATAAATTTGAAACCTATACGGAACCAAAATATTTTCTTGATATTATACGTCGGGAAACCGGGGAAGTAGGGTCAGGGACGATTGACTATTTCTCAGTAATTGATTATCGTAAAAATCCTGTTCAAGAATATGTCTGTACCTCAATCGACCATACTACATTAATATCAGGTAACAACCTCTTCTCCATACCTACAACAAAAACCCGTACTGTATCAGCCTCACCGATTAGTTGGATAAAAAATGGTTCTCCTTCAGAACAAACACATATTGTTCGAACAGCTTTGGGACATTATGTCAAATTAGATTTTATCAATTACAATTCTGAAACAGGAGAACTCTCAATCCACTACCTATACCAACCCGAAGGGAAAAACTTATCCACCTATTGATTTATGTTTTCAAACAATCTCAGACTTTCTCTATTCGGACTTTTATTGAGTACAATTCTCAGTAGTTGTAATCAAAAAGAGGAAATTATATCTTCCGAATCCCCCATAGAAAAAACCGTTATTTTAGAGAATATATCCGATTCCACATGGACCTACTTTTCCTTTGTGACAGGGAGCATTATTGGAAGGAGCAAATTGGGGGATGCAACAGAAGATAGTCTTTGGTATAACCGTACAGACTGGGATATTGCCCTATGTAGTGATATGCTACGGACCAACAGTGGCACTTCAGGCGTAGGTAAAGGAGGTATTCAAACAGTAGTTACACGCAATTTCGAAGCCATCACTACTGCTCCAGAAGAAGGATACCTCATCGACAACAACGATGTGATATTAAAACGATAAATGCAATCCTCACTCCTCCTCACTATTTCCTATTAATAAAATATTGGCAATATTTTTCAAGAGAGAAGAATCTATCTGTAAAATTTATGAAGATTGCTTGAAAGAGATTTTATTTCTTTCCTCTGAACTTTATCGAGAATCAGTCAATAAAGTTATGTGTGAATTCTAAAATAGAGATTTTGCAGCAACTGCCTCTCATAAAAACGATTCTGCCTCTCGGATAACACCGAGAGGCAGAATCGTTTAAGTTAGGAAATATTTCCTGTTAATTAGTAGCTGATAACAAGATATTTCGATACGCTCCAGAATGCTTCCGGATTGTCGATGGTCAGCTTGGTCATAACTTTACCCTCTTTTACCAATGTGTAACTTCCAGCAGGGTGAGAAGTCAAGAGGACAGCCTTCTTAACAGTCGGTGGGAAATCAATAGAAGAAAGTTCGCGAAGATCAACTTCGGTGAAGTTGGAAGCATCAACTGACGGACCAGTGAGAGTAGTTTTACCAACAATGATACCCTGAGCTTTCAGCTCTTTCTTCTTACCCATAGCATAGTATACTGTGTTG
>JAJQIP010000112.1 GCA_021199145.1 Porphyromonadaceae bacterium
CTATAAAACGTGGTTTGAACCGATACAGGCCATAGATTTTTCCAATGACGAATTGACGATACAAGTACCTTCCCATTTTTTTTGTGAATACCTTGATGAACATTTTGCGGATATACTCAATCGTACATTATCGCGTGTCTGTGGGCCCAACGTAAAGTTGATGTACAGTGTGGAGGTGGTGAGGAAGCCTAAAGAGACGGTCGTACTTCCCATAGGTGGAAACACCTATACGGAAAAATCGGTCAAGGGAAACAGCGAGCCTGTACAAATAGACCCCTTCAAACAGCCTCCTTATAAAGAGTTGGATTCGCAACTCAATCCTTGTTATACTTTTGACAACTATTTTGAGGGAACAAGTAACGCTTTAGCCCGTTCGTCGGGTGAAGCGGTGGCTCTGAATCCGGGAAAGACAACGTTCAATCCGCTCTTCCTTTATGGAGAATCGGGGGTTGGGAAAACACATCTGGTACAAGCTATCGGGGCAAAAGCGAAGAGTGTCAACCCTCGTGCCCGAGTACTGTATATCTCCTCACACCTTTTCCAGGTACAGTATACGAATGCGGTACGCAACAATACGGTAAACGATTTTATCAATTTCTACCAAAGTATCGATGTGTTGCTGATTGATGATATACAGGATTTGGTAGGGAAATCGGCTACGCAAAATACCTTTTTCCATATTTTCAACCATTTACATCAGTTGGGGAAACAATTGGTACTTACTTCCGACCGTGCTCCTGTTTCGTTAGAAGGTATGGAGGAACGTCTGCTGACCCGTTTCAAATGGGGCCTGTCGGCGGAAGTGGAACGTCCCGATTATGAATTGCGGAGACGCATTCTCCTGAATAAATTAAAAAGAGAGGGCATTGTCATTGCACCGGATGTAATTGATTTCATTGCCCAAAATGTTCAAAGCAGTATCCGTGAATTGGAGGGTATTGTCGTTTCACTAATTGCCCACTCGGTTCTTTTAAAAAGGGAAATTTCCCTTGAATTGGCCGAACGTGTCTTGGCTTCGAGCGTTCAATTGAAAAAGCGGCAGATTACGATAGACCTTATACAGCAAAAGGTTTGTGCCTATTATCATATGGATGTGCATCTGTTGCAGTCGAAAACCCGCAAACGGGAAATTGCTTTAGCTCGGCAGATTTCCATGTATTTGGCCAAGAAGTATACAGATTCCCCTTTGGCCCATATCGGTAGTCGCTTAGGAGGAAAAGATCATGCCACGGTGCATTATGCTTGTAAAATGATTGCTGAGCAGGTGGAGCTTGACAAGACATTACGAGCCCAGATAGCTGAAATAGAACAGTCGCTCAAATCATAACTGCCCTTAACGAAGAAACGAGAGGGAATGCTCTCCTGTCATTTCTCCCTTAATCTAAGGGAGATTTCGTATATTGACAAGTGGTGTAATTGGGCGGGTATGTAATATCTATCCTTATGAAAAATTTCCAAAAGCCGTGTTTATTGGCAGCATTGCTGTTTATTACGGCAGGGCCGATGTATTCGAAAATTGAAGGGAGTTTGGATCCTGAATCCGTTGTAAGTCAGTGGAGTGACTCTTCTGCTTTCCCCAAGGTAATTGATATGAATTTCAGTGACACCATGTGGCCTGATACGTGGAAGGGAGAGACAGGAAGGGAATGCCCTTCTTATGACGATGGCGGATATGTCAATGCCGTATTAGAGACTCCTGCCAATGGCGGCAGTGAGATTACATACCCCGTGTTGTTCCACCTCTGTACTTTTGCCACCAAAGAGTCGTATAATGGCTATGCCGGTGCCACGGCTGCATTCTGTCGCCAGTATTATCTCGGAGAGAATCCTTCGGGAAACAGTGCCTCTACGTATAATAACTGGACAGTAGAGGGACACACTGCTTATCTTGAAGATAATCTGCAGTATGGGTCTGACGGAAACCCTATTTACGGTGAGGCCGGTTTTGTACAGATGTGCCGGGATGCCGGTGTAGTGGATGCGACAACGAATCAGAACGTCAGTCTCCACGGATGGGTGGAAATTGACCATATCCCTTACGTTGAGCGTATACAATGGTCGTGGTCGTCTACCTCATGGGGCCGGGGGATAAAGTGCGATGTGAAGATTGGAGATGGAGATTGGTCTCCCCTGGTGTGGATGGGTTCGGAGAAGCAAAAGTCAGGCTATACGGTTTTCAGTGATCAAGGATATTTTATGGAAAATGTCATTGATGCCTATGATGTTTCCCTTCGTTGGAGGGTTTGGGATGGGGATACTTCCGTACAGTTGGATGAGGAGGGTTCTCCCGTATTCAGTGTACCCATTGACAGTATGGCCCAAAAGCAGGCTCCCCGTCTGCACAAGATTCAAGTCTTCGGCAATTATATAACGGAAGAAGAGGCTGAATATGCCCGTGAGAATCCGGTAAGTGACGTGGGAGAACTTTCTGACCTTGATGATGGGAATGAAGGGACAACAGATACGGCCCCAGATGCTGATGCTCCTATTGTACTCGCTGTTGTTGCACAGGATGGAACGGGCGATTATACAACCATACAGGAGGCTATAGATGCCGTACCCGCAGGTTCACGGGGCATAATTTACATACGCCCTGGCACCTATGCGGAGAATCTCTATGCGGGTACAAAATCGGGCGAAGAAAAATATATAAGCCTCATTGGGGAGAATAAGGAAACCACCTTGCTTACCTCTTCTGTCAGTCGGGGAACAGGCAACGAAAGCAATACTTACAACGATTGTGCCGCATTAAATGTCTATGTGGACCGTTTTTATGCTGAAAATTTGACTATCTGCAACACCAGCGGTGATGTTGGGCAGGCAGAGGCCCTTTACACGCAAGGAGATGCTCATATCTTCAACAATTGCCGGATAAGTGGCTATCAGGATACCTATAAGGCAAATGTAGGGGCACGGGGCTATTTCAATAATTGTACTTTGGAGGGTGCGACCGATTTCATTTATGACAGTGGCTTGGAGTGGTTTGAAGGTTGCACGATAAATTGTGTTAAGGGGGGCGGATATATAACAGCGGCAGGGGAAGCGGGACTTTCCCTGACCAATGTACTATATCCGGAATTGAGCGTAAGTCCGTTCTATGCAGGTCTGTTTTTCCATAACTGTACAGTTACGGCCGAGGATGGAGTAAGTGACGGGGCCTATTATCTTGGGCGGCCTTGGAAAGAGAAATGCGGTACAATGTTTTTACAGTGTACGTTCGATTCCCATATAAACGATGCCGGATGGTTAGCTTGGAATGGTAATGAGGACGATTGTTCGTATGTGGAATACCATAACGTGGATTCAAACGGAAATCTTGTGAGCACCTCTTCCCGTGCATCGTTTAGTTATCAGGCGACGGATGCCGAAGTAGAGGCCTACATGAATCCGGAGTTCCTTTTCGGCACTTTGTCCGATGTGCCGTTCGATTATACCAAGATATTGAATGGTGCGGCATCACCCTCTCATTTCACTGTGAGCGATACGGGTTTCACGTGGGAGAGCGACGACATGGCGGCAGGTTATCTCCTGTATAAAGACGGTGAATTTGTGGCGTTTGTTGAAGAGCCTTCCTATTCCAAGGGAGCAGACGACGAATCTGTATATAAGGTCCGTAGTGTTTCTCGTCATGGTGTCACATCGGCTGCTGTGACTGCCGCCGAGTCGACACAGTTGTTGGCATTCCCCACAGCGGAGGGTTTTGGCAAGTATGCTACGGGAGGACGTGGAGGCCAGGTCGTGAAAGTGACTTCCCTTGAGGATACAAATGATGCCGGAACATTACGATGGGCCTTCAATCAATATCCAGATGAACCTCTGACCATAGAGTTTTCAGTGAGTGGAGAAATTTGCCTGACTTCGGAATTAAGGGTCAACCGGACTGACTGGACGTTGGCCGGACAGACCGCTCCCGGTGAAGGTATCGTGATAACGCATAACAAAGTGAATCTGGGTGGGTCGGAGAATTTTATTGTCCGTAACGTCCGTTTTCGCATAGGGCAGAAATCGACGGGTGGAGATGTACTTATGGAAAATGCGCTTGGTGCTGAAAACTGTTACAACTTCATTTTCGATCATTGTACTTTCGGTTGGTCTGTAGAAGAGAACATGAATACGGCGGACAGCCATTTTCTGACGGTACAGTACAGCATCATTCATGAGGGACTTTACAATGCGGGACATTCAAAGGGCGCACGTGGTTACGGTAGCCAATGGGGCGGATCTCCTGCCACTTACCATCATAACTTATTGTGCCATAACAACAGCAGAAGTCCCCGTTTCAATGGCGCACGGGGGGAAGATTATGTGGTGTTTCTGGAATATATCAATAATGTGAATTACAATTGGGGTTCGACGGGAGCCTGTTATGGCGGCGAAAATACAGCGGATATAAGTTCATACAATGGCTTGAACTCTGTGCACGAATGTAATTTCATGAATAATTATTACAAACCGGGACCCGAGAGTCCGTCGGGGTCGGTGTTCGTCAGTTCCAGCTATGCCCGTGACGGGGCCACCTCATGGGGCCCTGCCAAGTGGTACATTGACGGTAATATTATGGAGGGAAACAGCACGGCGAATGCAGACAACTGGACAGCCGTGACGGCGGAAACCTATTCGTTAGACCAGATACGTGCAGATGAACGCATTGTGACGGAGACCCCCTATTATAAGTATACTTTGGTGGGGAATGTAGGAACCTACGACCCGGAGAGGTATATGCTGTATGACTTTGAATCGGCTGATGATGCTTACAATACTGTGGTCAATACGGCCGGGACAATAAATCGGGATACGGTTGAACAGCGGATAGCCAATGATGTGATAAATGGTACGGCCCAAAATACAGGTTCTGTCTCCAACAGAAAAGGAATCATAGATCTTGAAAGCGATGCGGAGGGATTTTTTGACTATTCTACGGAGTACACCGTGCCTGTTGATACGGATGAAGACGGAATGCCTGACGATTGGGAAACGGCACATGGCCTTGATCCGAATGTCGCTGACCAAAATACCCTGAATGCTGAAGGATATACGGCTTTGGAAGTCTATCTCAATAGCCTTATGGGGGAGGAGGTGAATGATGATTTCACTTCATCTATAGGGAATGTTGTTATGGAAAGGCCGGATATAAGTTACGACCGGTTGAATAATATACTTCGTGTAAGTGACAATGCTCTTGGCAGTACCCTGAAAGTCTATTTTACAGATGGCAGGTTGCTTATGACCCGTCTCATATCCTCTTCCGAGGTGTTGCTTCCGGACCTTCCGATGGGGGTGATGCTGATGCAGGTGAGCGGCAATAATTTATGCCCCAGGATATTGAAAGTAGTGAAATAAGGGACTCATTTAATGAAGGGAGTATATCCATCGAAACTATTCAATGGATATACTCCCTTTAAAATTGAGAAATCCGCCGACTTAACGGTATGGTGGGTAGGACTAAAAAGTAAATCCTTGGTCTTTGATTGCTTTTAGGAGTACTTTAGAGGATTGTTCGTTACCGGCGCGTGTGTATCGGATGTCCGTAAATACTTGTGCCAGCGTCTCCTTGCCGTTTTCCGCCACAAAACCTTGATTGGCGGGCAGTGCCTCCTTTTCACGATACAGCCGGTCAATATCTTCCGAGGTATAGTCGTGGTATCTCTCTTGATGTATGATCGCTTCTAACGGTAGCCGTTCAACTTGCTCGGTCTGAGCGGCAGGATACCCTACGGTTACCGTTGCTACCGGAATGACATATTTGGGAAGGTCCAACGCTTGGATTATCTGGTCGGTATTGTAGGTTGTCGTTCCCAGATAACAGATACCCAATCCCTTGATTTCGGCGGCGGTACAAAATTGTTGGGCGACAAGCAGAGCATCTATGGACGCTGAAAAGAACGATTGGAAATTGTCGTATCCCGGTTCGGCATGGCGTAACTTACACCATTTGATGAAGCGGTTGTAATCGGCACAAAAGGTCAAGACAACAGGGGCTTCCATAATCATCGGTTGGTTGAAATGGATGGGAGCCAGCTTTTTTTTAATCTCAGTTGTACGGGTGATGACCACACTATAAGTTTGCATATTCCCCGTATTTGATGCTCGGCAAGCGGTTTCTAAGAGTTCTTCCAAGAGTTGCTCCGGAATGTCTTTCCGCTCATATTGGCGGACAGTGCGACGATTTTTGAGAATGTCTAATGTCATATTATTTGGAATAAGTGGTTTTGAAATAGTTGTTAATAAGGAGTATTTTTATATGAATCGTAGTGTATACGAG
>JAJQIP010000069.1 GCA_021199145.1 Porphyromonadaceae bacterium
CTCACAGAGAATGCCGCTCAGGTAGGGAGCTGGCTCCTCACGGAACTGAAGAAACTGCCCGGCATCAAGGAGGTGCGGGGACGTGGACTCATGATTGGTATCGAGTTCGACCGTTCCGCCAAGGAGTTGCGGCAGTCCCTGCTCTACGACTACAAGGTCTTCACCGGTGCCGCCGGTACGAACATCATCCGTCTCCTGCCGCCACTCTGCCTCACTCACGACGATGCGGCCGAATTTATGATTCGCTTCAAGGGAGCTTTATCTAATCAACACATACAATGAAAATAGCGATTATCGGAGCCGGGAACATGGGCGGAGCCATGGCCCGGGGATTGGCGAAAGGAACGGTAGTGGCGGAGGAGGATATCTGGGTATCCAATCCCACCTCGCCCAAACTCGAAGCGCTGAAGGCGTTCCATCCCGGCATCCATACGACAACCGACAACCAGGAGGCCGTCGATGCCGCCGACTGGATAATTCTGGCCGTAAAACCGTGGCTGCTCGAATCGGTGGTTAACGCTCTCCGGTTCCGCCCCTCCCAAGTCATCATCTCTGTCGTCGCAGGGGTGGCGTTCGACCGGCTGGCCGCTATGCTGGGGAACGACCGGACCCTTTTCCGAATGATTCCCAACACCGCCATTTCGGAGCAGGCCAGCATGAACCTGATTTCCGCCCGCAACGCCTCGAAGGAGCAGGAAGGGTTTATCCTCTCCCTCTTCAACGAGTTGGGACTGACGATGATTATCCCCGAGACGCAGCTGAACGCCGCCATGATTCTCACCTCCTGCGGCATCGCCTATGTCCTGAAGTATATCCATGCCGCCACCGAAGCCGGTGTGGAAATGGGAATCGCCCCACGCACCGCCCTGAAAATGGTGGCGCAGTCGGTGAAGGGGGCGGCCGAACTCATCCTCCGCAACGATACGCACCCCGCCGTCGAAATCGACAAGGTAACCACCCCGGGCGGAATTACCGTCAAGGGGCTCAACGAACTGGAACACGCAGGCTTTTCATCGGCCGTCATCCGGGCCATGAAAGCTTGTCTCTAAGCAAAGCCCCCGCTCCCTTTCCGAGAGCGGAAGGTTTGCGTTGGGACAGTCAGCCCCCCGAAAAGGCAGCCTTGCTGCCCCGCAAAATTATCTCCCTCCCGCTCTCCCTTCCGTAGAGACAAGGTTCCGGCCTCGGCAGGTGGGAATTCTCCGGACTTCCCGTAAAACCGCACGTCTCTATCGACTCTACCGAGGAAAGGCAATCGCCGAAAATAGCCGATATTTTATCCCGTTTGAGATAAAGTGTGGGCTATTTTCACTATTTTTGTTGCCTGACTATCGATTATTCACCTAACTATTAAACAATACTATGAAACGCATCTTCCTTTATCTATTCGGCCTTTGCGTGATAACCGCCTTTTTGGCGTTATCCGCCGACCAGAAACCCGTCATTTACATGATTGGGGATTCGACAATGGCCAACAAATCCTTGGCCGGGGGCAATCCCGAACGGGGTTGGGGGCATGTCCTCCCCGGATTTTTCTCTCCGGAAATAAAGATTGACAACCGAGCCATAAACGGCCGTAGCTCCCTCAGCTTCATGAGCCAGTGGGATGCCATATACAACCAACTCAAAAAAGGCGATTACGTCTTTATCCAATTCGGACACAACGACCAGAAGAAGAAGCCCGACCGCTATTCCGACCCCGACACCGCCTTCAAGAACAACCTCCGCTTCTATATCAACCAGACTCGGGAGAAAGGGGCGACTCCTGTCCTCTTCACCTCGATTGTCCGTCGGAAATTTGGGGATGACGGCAAACTGGTCGACACGCACGGACGCTACATCCCGGCCTGCAAAGAGGTGGCCGAAGAGATGAATGTCGTATGCATCGACCTGAACAACAGCACCCAGCACCTCATCAACCAACTGGGGGATGAAAAGTCCCGGGAACTCTTCATGTGGGTGGATTCCGGTGCTTGCGAGGCGATTCCCAACGGACGGAAAGACGATACCCTTCTGAAGGTGGGCGGCGCCCGCATGGTGGCCCGTATGGCCGTGGACTCCATCGAGAAGAAGATTCCTGAACTCGCTCCCTATATCCGCCGGTACGACTATGTTGTGGCCAAAGACGGCAGCGGCAACTTCTTCACCCTGCAGGAGGCCGTCGATGCCGTTCCCGCATACCGTGACACCCCCACCACCATCTATGTCCGCAACGGGGTATACAAGGAGAAGATTGTCATCCCCGGGAACAAGACCAACATCCACCTCATCGGTGAAGAGGCCGACAGCGTGATTTTCACCTACGACGATTACGCCTCGAAAGAGAAGAGTAACGGGCAGAAAATCGGCACTTCGGGTTCGGCCTCCTTCTACGTTTACGGCAGCGGATTCATCGCCGAAAATGTCACTTTCGAGAACAGTGCCGGCCCTGTGGGACAGGCCGTCGCCCTCTTCGTGGCGGGTGACCGTTGCGTCTTCAAGAAGTGTAAGATAAAAGGCTTCCAGGATACCCTCTATACCTACGAAGACGGCACTCGTGAATACTACGAGGAGTGCTATATCGAAGGAACCACCGACTTCATTTTCGGCAAAGCCACCGCCTGGTTCGAGAACTGCGAAATCCGGAGCAAACAGAACTCCTACGTCACCGCCGCCGCGACTCCCGAGGAGATTACCTACGGCTACGTGTTCAACAACTGCCGCCTGACGGCCGACAAAGGGGTCGACAAAGTCTATCTGGGCCGCCCCTGGAGGCCCTATGCCGCCGTGCTGTTCTGCAACTGCGACCTGGGAGGTCATATCCGTGCCGAGGGATGGCACAACTGGGGAAAGGCTTCGAACGAAGAGACCGCCCGTTATAGCGAGTACAAGAACAGCGGGGCCGGCTCCGACACGAAAGGGCGTGTGGCCTGGTCACGGCAGCTGAGCAAGAAAGAGGCCGCCCGATACACCATCGGTCAGGTTTTGGGAGGGGACGACAACTGGAATCCCCAAGCCCCGAAAGAATAACCCCACTCCCCTATACATAGAGGTATGAACATTCATCGACTGTTTTCCCGGGCGGCGCTCCTGCTGGGGGTGGCTCTACTCGGCAACCTTCCGGTCATGGCCGACACGGTGGTTAGCGCCGACCTGCCTTTGGCTGTCCGCTTCTGCCGCTCCGAGATGCTGCGCCATCCCGACTACAAGACCATCGACTCGAACACCGCCCTCAAGTGGAACTATACCCACGGGCTCCTCTGTCAGGCCATCTTCGCCACCTACGACTGCTACCAGAGCGACACCCTCGACTGCTCCGACCTCTACGACTATGCCAAAGGCTATTACGAGGCGACGATTACCGCAAAGGGAGTCATCTACAAATATTCGAAAAGCAACTATTCGCTCGACCATGTAAATCCGGGGAAAAACCTCTTCCGCCTCTATACGGAGACCGGTGACGAACGCTATAAGATTGCGATGGAGACGCTGCGGGACCAGCTTCAGGACCAGCCCCGCACCTCCGAAGGGGGCTTCTGGCACAAAAACAGCTATCCCTACCAGATGTGGCTCGACGGCATCTACATGGGCGAACCCTATTACGCCCGCTATGCCAAGGAGTTCGAGAGCGACCCCTCCGAGTCGTATGCCGATGTCATACGGCAGTTCCTGCTCATCGCCAAGCACACGAAGGATGACCACAGCGGACTTTACCGGCACGGCTGGGACGAGAAGTGCCAGCAGGTCTGGGCGGACCCGACGACCGGACAGTCGTCGCACGTCTGGGGACGGGCCTTGGGGTGGTACACCATGGCGTTGGTCGACGTACTCGAAATTCTTCCCGAAGAGACCCCCGACCGTGACAGCCTCCTCATCGTCCTGCAAGGGATATTCGACATTCTCCCCCAATATCAGGACCCCGTCACGGGAGCATGGTATCAGGTGACGGACTATCCCGACAGCACCGACAACTATACGGAAATGTCGTGTACCCCCATGTTCGCCTACTCCATCGTCAAGGGAATCCGGCTCGGCTATCTCGACCCCTCCCTCATGGAGGTGGCTCGGAAGGCCTACGAGGGAATCCTGGACAACTACCTGACAGTCGAGGCGGACGGGAAAATCACGCTGGAGAAAATCTGCTCCGTCGCCGGACTGAGTGACGACAGGGACGGCTCCTACGACTACTATGTCCACCAGACCACCACCGTCTCCAACGACCCCAAAGGGGTAGGCCCCTTCATCCTATTGTGCGTCGAACTGGAGAAGGTCGCTGAGGCGACGGCGCATGTGTCGGCACCCGCCGCCACCAAGTCCGCCCTGCGCCTCCTTCCCCAAGGCAACGGGACCCTCCTCACCTACTCCCTGCAAGACCCTTCGGATGTCCAGTTCACCTGTACGGCGTTGAGCGGCAAGACGGTTTACCAAGCCGCTTGGCCGACGGAGTCCGCTGGGGAGCACCGCCACACCATCGATACGGCGGGATGGCCGGCGGGACTTTATATCGCCCAGTTGAAAAGCAAAAGTGAAACTATGACCGTAAAATACATCAAAAAATAGCTCCGTATGAAAAAGAATCTCCAAATCCTGTTTTTCTCCCTCCTGGCGATAGGCTGCTGCGGCACCCTCCAGGCCAAGAAGAGCACTTACAAGGTTGACCCTACCCTCCCCATGTCCATCCGTATGGCCCAGTCCGAAATCATCCGCAACCCCGAAGGGTGGATGCTCGATTTCAGCCAAAGTCTGAAGTGGAACTACTGCCACGGGTTGGAGTGCCAGTCGTTCCTCGACGTTTACGACTACTACAAGGACAGTAAGAAATACGGGAAACTGGTCGCTCCCCTCTACAGCTACACCAAAGCCTATGCCGACACTATTATCGATGAAAACGGCATTATCTACGGGTACAAGCTGAGCAACTACACCCTCGACCACGTCAATCCGGGCAAAATCCTCTTCCGCCTCTACGAACGGGAGGGATGTCCCAAATACAAAATCGCCATGGATACCCTCCGGGCGCAGTTGGCCTCCCAACCCCGCACCTCCGAAGGGGGCTTCTGGCACAAAAAGGTCTATCCCTACCAGATGTGGCTCGACGGCATCTACATGGGCGAACCCTACTATGCGCAGTATGTCGCCACCTTTGAACCGGACAATCAGAAGGCCTACGACGACATTGTCAACCAGTTCCTGCTCATCGCCAAGCGCACCTACGACAAGGGGACGGGACTCTACCGCCACGCCTGGGACGAGATAAAGGCGCTGCCCTGGTCCGACAAGTCGGGTCAGGCTCCCCACGTCTGGGGACGGGCTTTGGGCTGGTATATGATGGCCATTGTCGATGCCCTCGACTTCCTGCCGGAGAATCAGGCCGGACGGGACAAGATGATCACCATCCTGCAGAACACCGTCAAGAACCTCGCCAAGTATCAGGACCCTGAGACGGGAGCCTGGTATCAGGTCATCGACGAGTCAGGCCGTGAAGGCAACTATCTGGAAATGTCCTGCACCCCCATGTTCGCCTACGCCATCGCCAAAGGGGTGCGCAAAGGCTATCTCGACCCCTCGACGCTCGATATGGCCCGCAAGGCCTATCAGGGGATTCTCGACCGTTTCATCACGGTCGACGAAGAGGGTGTCGTTTCGCTCACTCGGGTCTGCAGTGTGGCGGGCTTGGGCGGCAAACCCTATCGGGACGGCTCCTTTGAGTACTACGTCAACGAACCGGTCCGGGACAACGACCCGAAAGGCGTAGCGCCCTTCATCATGCTGTGTCTCGAAATGGACAATTAACCCCCTATCTGTCCGAAAATAAAAAACTTAAAAACTTCACTGCTGTTAAAGCAGCAGAGTTAAAAATGCAAAATAACTGTTATTTTTTATTCGGCTTAAAATAAAGTTATATCTTTGTGCCCGAATTTTCTACGGAAATAATTTTCAGGATTATGAAAAGAGAAGAAATTGGTATGAATGCCGGTTTGGTGTGGAACGCACTGAACGAAAAAGGAAGTTTGACCGTTAAGGACCTGAAAAAAGCGACGAAGTTGAAGGACAAACAGATTTTCGCCGCCCTGGGTTGGTTGTCCCGTGAGGACAAGATTTCGGTCGAAGAAATCGAAAATGACTTGAAAGTATCACTTATCGGATAAGATTCTGGTCACAAACAAAAGAGAATGTCGGTGTGCAAGTCGTTGCACACCGACATTCTCTTTTTAATCCGTTACTCCGATTTTGCGCAAACGCTTTGTATCGTAC
>JAJQIP010000044.1 GCA_021199145.1 Porphyromonadaceae bacterium
CGGGTCGGCAATACAGGTCAGACGCTCATCGCCCCGGTGATTGCAGGAAATTCCAATGACAGGAAGTCCGGCAGGGATGCGGCAGTCGTCTATTTCGTGCAGAAGGGTCGCTAAAGGAGCGGCCAGGCACTCGTCCGAGAAAAGGGTTCCCATACTACTATTATATATACGTAGGGCGGTCCTCTAAAACCGCCCCACAATATAGGAATAAAAAATCAACTAAAGTGCGTTTTCACGCATCAGATATTCGGCAATCTGCACGGCGTTCAAGGCCGCCCCTTTCCGTATCTGGTCGCTGACCGCCCAGAAGGCAAGGCCGTTCGGATTCGACAAGTCCTTCCGGATACGGCCCACATATACCGGATCTTTCCCCGCTATATCGAGAGGCATCGGATAAAGACGAGTCTCCGGATTGTCCATGAGCACGACACCCTCGCCCGACGAGAAAGCCGAACGGGCCTCCTCCACCGATATCGGACGCTCCGTCTCAATCCAGATTGCTTCGGAATGCGCCCGCATCACAGGTACCCGCACACACATGGCACTCACCTTCACATCCGAATGCATGATTTTGCGAGTCTCGTTGAACATCTTCATCTCCTCCTTGGTATAAAGGTTATCCGTGAAGACATCCACCTGGGGGATTACATTATAGGCCAGTTGATAATAAAACTTCTGTACCGTAGGAGCCTCCCCTTTCATAAGCTGCTCATACTGATGGACCAACTCGGCCATCGCCGCCGCACCGGCACCGCTTGCCGCCTGATAAGTAGCGACATGTACCGACTTGATATGGGAAACCTTCTCGATGGCATTCAGGGCCACCACCATCTGTATGGTAGTACAGTTAGGATTGGCGATTATCCCCCGAGGACGCACTTTGGCATCGGGACCGTTCACTTCAGGCACCACCAGAGGCACATCCTCATCCATACGGAATGCGCTGGAATTGTCAATCATTATCGCCCCATATTGGGTAATCGTCTTTTCAAACTCCTTAGAAGTACCGGCACCCGCAGAGGTGAAAGCGATATCCACCCCTTTGAAGTCGTCGTTGCGTTTCAACTCTTTTATGGTAATATCCTTCCCTTGAAAACGGCAAGAGGTCCCGGCACTCCGCGACGAGCCGAACAAAGACAAATTGTCGATAGGGAAATTCCTCTCGGCCAATACCCGCAAGAACTCCTGCCCTACGGCACCGCTCGCACCTACAATAGCTACATTCATTTCCGTACAACTTCAGTTTTACTTGTGGCAAAAGTACGGGTTTTCTTTGTATTTTATATTCAAAAGGCTTATTTTTTGCCCAAAGAGTCTCTTTTCCCATAAAGAATAGCGCAATTTAACGGATTCTATACATTTTTTTTGTTATATTTGTAAGCTCTAATATATCCCTTAAATTATGGATTTAAGCCGATTCATACCGACCCTTCCGTTTTCCGATCCGGTATTGATTTTCTTCATCGTGCTGGCCATAATCCTGTTTGCCCCGTTACTCTTCAACAAACTGCGGATTCCCCATATCATCGGACTCATTCTGGCGGGGATGTTGTTTGGCCCCCACGGGGTGAATTTCCTCGCCTACGACAGCAGTTTCAAGATTTTCGGGAACGTCGGACTGCTCTACCTCATGTTCTTGGTCGGTCTGGAGATGAACCTGAACGACTTCCGGAAAATCAAACTCCGGGGAATCTCCTTCGGTATCTATACCTTTCTCATTCCGATGATATTGGGGACCCTATCAAGCGTCTACCTCCTGCACCTCAACCTCATGACCTCCGTTCTGTTGGCCAGTATGTACGCCTCCCATACCTTGGTGGCCTATCCTATCGTCTCCCGCTACGACGTGGGTCATCGCCCCGCCGTGACCATCACCATTGCGGGGACCATCATCACCGTATTGGGAGCCCTCATCATCCTTGCCGTCATCTTAGGCATGCAGACGGGGAGCATCAACAAGTGGTTCTGGATACGGCTTGTTCTCTCCATGGCCATATACTGCCTGTTCATCCTCTGTGCCTTCCCTCGTGTCGCCCGCTGGTTTTTCAAAAAATACACCGACAGCATCTCCCAATACATCTTTGTCCTGGCCCTTGTATTCCTGGCCTCGGCCCTGGCACAGGCGGCCGGACTGGAACCCATTCTCGGAGCCTTCTCGGTCGGGGTGGTGCTCAACCGCTTCATCCCGTCGGTGTCCCCGTTGATGAACCGCATCGAGTTTGTCGGAAACGCCATCTTCATTGCCTATTTCCTCATCGGAGTGGGTATGCTCATCGACCCCTCCGTCGTATTTTCCGGGTGGGAGACCCTGTTTGTCGCCTTTGTCATGTCGGCGGTCGCCACCGTCGCCAAATGGCTGGCGGCCTGGATTACCCAGAAGAGCTTCCGGTTGAGCAAACTGGACAGGGCCATGATTTTCGGCTTGAGCAACGGGCAGGCGGCCGTCACGTTAGCCGCCGTACTCATCGGTTACAACATCGGACTGTTCGACATCAACATCCTCAACGGTACGATTATCATGATTCTGGTCACCTGCACCATCAGTTCCTTAGCCACTGAACGGGCCGCCCGAAAGATGGCCACCCTGCAGCCGACCGAAGAGACGGAGAAAATATACAACCCCATCGGCAACGCCCGCATCCTCATCCCCATCGCCAATCCGCAGACCATCGAGAGCCTGGTCAATCTCTCCATTCTGGCGCAAGGGAAGCACAATCCGAATCCGATTTACGCCCTCCATGTCATCGACGACGGCAAGAGCTCCTCGAGTTCCGGCAACGTCGGACACCTGCTGTTGGAAAAGGCGACCAAAATAGCCGCTTCGGCCGACACCCATGTTTTCGGCATATCCCGATACGACGTGAATATCACCAGCGGCATCATCCACACCATCAAGGAACAGAACATCTCCGAAGTCATCTTGGGGTTGCACCACAAGAGCAACCTTGTCGACAGCTTTTTCGGCAGTAAGATAGAGAACCTGCTCAAAAACACCCACAAAATGGTGGCCATCGCCAAATGCATCACCCCCATCAACATGACCACCCGCATTATCGTGGCGGTTCCCGAAAAGGCGGAATACGAAACCGGCTTCACCCGCTGGATTGACCGTCTGACCAATATCGGAGAACAAATCGGTTGCCCCCTCCTTTTCCATGCCCATCACAACACCATCGGCATCCTGCAGAATATCCTACGGCACAAGCAATATACGCTCCCCTATACCTTTGAAGTTCTCGACGATTGGGAAGATTTCCTGACCCTCACAGGGGTCGTCCTGCAAGATGACCTGCTCATCATCATCAGCGCACGGCACACCTCCCGCTCCTATAGCAGCGCATTCGAGAAGCTCCCCACGCAACTCTCCCGCTATTTCGCCGAGAACAACTTCATCGTCCTCTTCCCGGAGCAGTTCGGAGAAGAGAACGAACAGCTTACCTTCACCTCCGACCCCTTCTCTATCAATGTACAGCAGACCTATACTCGGTTTATGGCGGTGCGCAACTTCTTCGACAAGTTCTCCCGTCGCCGCAAACTGTGGAACCACCGCCGGCAGAAGCTGAAGCAGGACCAGAAGAAATAGTTCTCTCCGAAAAATCCTTCTCCTTTCATAGGGAATCTCCGGAATTTCTTTCCCGTCGTAGGTTTCCTAAGAAATTTGCTTATCTTTGCGTCCGTCTCATCACACACTTTTCCCATGAATAAAATCGTCAACAAAGTCCATTTTTCGGCCAATGTCGTAAAATTCGAGATAGAGGCCCCGCTCATTGCCCGATCACGCAAAGCGGGACACTTTGTCATCGTCCGCACGGGGGAGAAGGGGGAACGTATCCCCTTGACCATTGCCTCGGCCGACCCCGAACGGGGGACCATCACCTTAGTCATACAAGCGGTCGGGAAATCGACCCGCAAACTGTGCGCCCTCGAAGTCGGTGACTTCATTACCGACGTGGTAGGGCCGTTAGGACAAGCCACCCACATCGAGAAATTCGGTACCGTCGTCTGCTGCGGCGGAGGGGTCGGAGTCGCTCCCCTGCTACCCATTGTCGAAGCGATGAAAAAGGCGGGGAACCGTGTCATCACGGTATTGGCCGCCCGTACCAAAGAGCTGATTATCCTCGAAGAGCAAATGCGGGCCTTCTCCGATGAGGTGATTATCATGACCGACGACGGCTCTTACGGAGAGAAAGGCCTTGTCACCAACGGGGTCGAGAAGGTCATCCTTCGGGAGAAAGTGGACCTATGCGTCACCATCGGTCCGGCCGTCATGATGAAATTTGTCTCCCTCCTGACCCGGAAATACAACCTTCCCACCATCGCCTCCCTCAATACCATCATGGTCGACGGCACGGGGATGTGCGGAGCCTGTCGGGTCACGGTGGGCGGAAAGACACGGTTCGTATGTGTCGACGGGCCCGAATTTGACGCCCATCAAGTAGATTTCGACGAGATGCTCATGCGGCTCTCTTCGTACAAAGGAATCGAATAAACTCAAAACAACATGGATTACAAAGAATATCTTCATACCGAAAGGGCCGCTGCATGGCGGGAAGCCCTCCGCAAGTCAAAACCCAACAAAGAGCGTATCGGCATCGCCCGTACCGAAATGAACGAACTGGCCCCCGACTACCGCATCACCTGCAACGAAGAGGTCAACCAAGGGCTGACCCAAGAACAGGCACTTGTCGAAGCCTCCCGTTGCCTCGACTGCCCTGAGCCCCTCTGTGTCACCGGCTGCCCCGTAGGGGTCAACATTCCCAAATTCGTCAAGAACATCGAATGGGGGGAATTCCTGGAAGCGGCCAAAGCCCTAAAAGAGACCAGTGCGCTCCCGGCCGTATGTGGCCGTGTCTGCCCCCAGGAGAAGCAATGCGAATCGAAATGCTTCTATCTGCAGAAACTGCACAAACAGCCGGTGGCCATCGGCTATCTGGAGCGGTTCGCCGCCGACTACGAACGGGAAAGCGGCCAGATATCCATTCCCGAAATCCCCTCCCGCAACGGCATCAAGGTGGCTGTGGTCGGTTCGGGTCCGGCCGGACTCTCTTTTGCCGGCGACATGATTAAGAGAGGGTACTCCATCACCGTATTTGAAGCCCTTCACGAGATAGGCGGAGTGCTGAAATACGGCATCCCCGAATTCCGGTTGCCCAACCGCATTGTCGATGTGGAGATTGACAACCTGCGAAAGATGGGGGTGGAGTTCGTTCCCAACTGCATTATTGGGAAGACCCTCTCCTACGAAGACCTCCACACCATGGGGTTCCAGGGAATCTTCGTCGCCAGCGGAGCCGGACTGCCCCGCTTCATGAACATCCCGGGGGAGAATCTCATCGGGGTCATGTCGAGCAACGAATACCTCACTCGGGTGAATCTGATGCATGCCGCAGAGGCGGATGCCGATACTCCCGTCTTCCTCGGCCGTCGCATCGCTGTCATCGGAGGCGGGAACACGGCCATGGACTCGGTCCGCACCGCCCGCCGTTTAGGGGCCGAACGGGCCATTATCGTCTACCGGCGTAGCGAGGCGGAGATGCCGGCCCGTATCGAAGAGGTGAAGCACGCCAAGCAGGAGGGGGTGGAGTTTCTCACCCTGCACAATCCGATAGCCTATATCGGGGATGAAAAGGGGCATGTCACGAAAATGCGTCTGCAGAAGATGGAACTGGGCGAGCCGGACGAATCGGGCCGTCGCAGTCCCGTAGCCATTCCCGGAGCCATTGAGGAAATCGACATAGATACGGTCATTGTGAGTGTCGGCGTATCACCCAACCCCCTTATTCCCCATACGGTAAAAGGGTTGGAAATCACCAAGCGGGGCACCATCGCCATCCACGAAGAGACCATGCAGAGCAACCTCACAGACCTCTATGCCGGAGGGGATATCGTACGGGGAGGTGCTACCGTCATTCTCGCCATGGGGGACGGACGGAAAGCGGCCGCCGCCATGCACGCTCACCTCTCCCAACGCTAAAGAACTTTTCAAGACAAAAAAAGAGAGGGGCGCTTTTGCACCCCTCTCTTTATATCGGCATAGCCGTTGAAATTTTCGGCCGGCTTACGCCGGCAAAATGTTTGGGGCTTTTCATGCCCCACACAAA
>JAJQIP010000004.1:0-4316 GCA_021199145.1 Porphyromonadaceae bacterium
CATTAGTGTACGGATTATAATCGTAACCAGTGTGCGAAGGTGGTTATCGCATCTTACCGAAAGGGATGCAGGGTTTGGCGAAGCCAAGCCCTGCATCCCTGAATAAAATTATTGGATACCTCTCTCCCTGCCTCCGGCAGGGGCTTAATCCTTTAATCGAAAAATGTAATCGAAGGTGGGCATCGTAGCCCGTTTGCGTAGGTGGCAATCCCCCTACCCCCTTTTTACCTTTACCCTACATTCCCCTTAAAATACCCTTCAATAATCTCAATCCCCTTAGGCGTGGCAATCCCCCGGATAAAAGTCTTGAAAATCACCACAAACGCATCCATAAAAGTGAACTCTACTGAGCAAACCTCATCGAGGCTGAACAGAATATCAAACTTCGTGGCGAGGAGTTGCCCCACAATATCGCACCGACAATCAGGCAATATCATCCCCTCCGCCTGGCCCTGCTCCAGAATATGCCGCATCGCTTCGGCTTGGGAGACCCGCTCGTCATCGAATTGACGGGAAACCTGAGGATAATACCGTTTCAAATCCGAAAAATAGTTCCGGTTGACATTCCGCATCCGTCGCCACTGTATCATGAATACCTCCAATAGGAAGACCAGGGAATTGTCGGCTGTCGTGGCGAAAGCCCTCGCCTGCCGCTCTATTTCATGGCGGTTCCACGTCAGACACTCAATCAAAAGTTGGTTTTTGTCTTTGAATGCCTCATACAAGGTCCGTTTGGAAATACCCATCTGTGCAGCGATAAAATCCATGGTAATCGATTTTATGCCATGACGCAAGAAAAGGGAAAAGGAGGTCTCTATAATTCGTTGTTTCAAATCGTCGGTCATCAAGTAAAGATTATAAAAAATACACGACATAACCCCTCTTAGAGCCTATGCCATGTATAGTCTGTTTCTTAAGGTTGTGGGCAAAGATAAGACATTCTTTACAAAAATCACCCCTTTCCTCACCTTTTTCTCCCTTTCAACCCATTTTCCCGACCAATCGAACTCATCGGAACTATGAAACAGGAGTAAGTAAAGATAACAACTCTTCAATCTTCGCCACAATCCGCCGTTGCTCAGAAAAAGAAGGCAACGGCATTAAAATCGTTTTAAGTGTATTTAAACTAACACCACCAATTATACCTGAAATATTTCCCTTAAAAATTTCAAGGAATGATGGAGCTTGCATATAATAATAAATATACTTTGAAAGAGTTATTTCATAGGGAACAATACAACAAAGTTTATTTCCAAAACATACATTTCTATCGACCTGCGTTATCTTTTTCCCTGCACTTCCCCCTTCAACGCACAAAAGAATAGATTGCGCTGGCGCAATTTTAAATAAATCAATATACTTATCTGGAATCGCTATTCCGTTTTCATAATTTATGGTATGGTCAAATTCAACATCTTTAGTACCGATATATTCAAGACCTTTTACATTTGTGTATTTTGAAATTTTTTCTGATTCGCTTATACTATTTCCTGTATATAAACTTGCAATAGTTTCTAATTTTGTCCACACCCAACTTTCAGGTATTTCAAACGGAATCTGCTCATCTATACAAGTAATCGTTTCCCCTACCTGTTCATAATATCGGCCATCATCCCCTTTGAAAATGTCACTGTCCGCAAGAACCGACTTGCTTAACCTCTTCTCTTTGACAAGACGTTCCTTTTCCTGCCGGATTTGCGCCAGCAACTCCTCACCGCTCCCCTCCTCGGCCATCTGCGGTACGAGCCTCCCCTGTATCGCCTCTTGGAGGATTGATTTCCTTAGTGCCTCTTTTATCTTGCCGTTAAGATTATCGAGTTTCTCTTGCGCCTTCCCATATTTCTCAACATAGGGCATAAGTTCCTCTATTTTCGCCACTATACGGTGTTGCTCGGATAGCGGAGGTATAGCTATAAGTGTTGACAAAATACTACGTATCGAGAGTTTTGGTTGGGCCATCTGATTAGTTAAATTTCTAAATTGCGTTTGTATAAATTCTGAATTTACCATATATATAAGATAATCTTTATTGATACCTATATCAGATAATTTTACGGCATTCTCCGTCAGATTCATTTCATCAAATTCTGGCGGAACAATCCCTATTGCCCCAATTGTACCTGCAATGGTCAAATAAAGATCTTCTTTACTTATGGTATATTTATATATCTCAGCATACACATCTTCGTCTATATATTTTAGATTAGAATCTACTATGGTTCCGTTCTTCATATCAGTAATCCGAATGTAAATGTGCGTTGTTGGGACTTTTGCAAATGTTCTTCCTAATGGAATACGTTTACCACCCTTAACGTTTAGAATATCCCCCATTCTGCACCACACCCAATTTCCAGGTATTTCAAACAGAATCTCTTCATCAATGCACTTCACCTCTCCCGTAGCGAGAATCTCCTCATAATAGGAATTGTCCTCACCTCGATAAATAATAGATTCGTCTTTCTCTTTCTTGATTTTCTTCTCTTTGACAAGACGCATCTTCTCTTGCCGGATGCGCTCGAGCAATACGCTTGCCGGTTCGTCATTCGGCTCCTGCGTTACAAGTTTTCCCTGTATCGCCCACTGCAACAGGCTGTTCTTTAGCTGCTTCCCATTCATCGGCAAAATACCATTATGAAGAACATGCGATGAAGTAACGATTAATCCTTACGAACCTCAATCCCTAAAATCCGCTGAACCTCCGCAAGCGTCTTGTCAATCTCATGGTCGATGGCCTTGCGTTGCTTGAAGTAGTCGGCCAACAGCTCAGCAGGCGGTAGAATCTCCTCATCCTCTTGAGGAAACTTACATCGGTCAAAATTACAGTTGGAATCTATCAGTTCCTTCACCGAGAAACAGCGGGATACCTCGTTCCCCTCTTCGAGAACAATCTCCTTCCGGTTGTTCCACCACGCTTTCAGAGGAGCGAAATGTTCCAGACGCATAGGCTTGGTCTTGGAGAAGTGCTTATACCCTTCGGGCATATCCAGACGATAGAACCAACTCTCTTTCGTGGCATAACCTGGAGGCGCACCCTCAGCCCGCTCCTTATTGAAGAACAGGATGTTTGTAGCGATGGAGGTATAGGGCGAGAAGATACTCCCCGGCAAACGGACCACGGTATGCAGATTACACTCCCGCAACAGTTTCGTTTTGATAGCGAGTTTTGCCCCATCCGTGCCAAAGAGGAAACCGTCCGGCACAATCACACCGGCCCGCCCGTTTACACGCAACCGGTACATAATCAACACAATAAACAAGTCGGCCGTCTCACTGCTCTGCAAATCTTTGGGAAAATTGCTCTTGGCGCTGGCATCGGTACTGCCCCCGTAGGGAGGATTCATTCCTATCACGTCAACCCTGTGCTTATCGGTAAAATCGCTCATTTTTGTACCGAGGGAATCGCAATGGATAATGTCTGGAGCCTCTATGTCGTGCAACAACAGATTGGTGATGGAAAGCAGATAGGGCAATGGCTTCCACTCCTGCCCGATAACGGCGTGCTGATATCGTTCAATGTCCTCAGCTGTGTTGACTTGCGGCTTTAGATACTTTAAGGCGGAAGTAAGGAAACCGCCTGTTCCTGAGGTGAAATCGCCAAAGGTCTCTCCCAATTGAGGGCGGAGCATCTCCACGATAAAGTCGGTCAAGGCACGAGGGGTATAAAACTCTCCCGCATTCCCTGCCGACTGGAGTCCTTTGAGGATTCCCTCATAAATGTCTCCGAACAGATGACGGTCTTGGGCATCGTCAAACTCAATCTCATTGATGACATTGATAACCTGACGAAGGAGGATACCGCTCTTCATATATTGGTTGATATCCGCAAAAACATCTTTGACAATCGATTGGGAACGAGGCGTATCTATTGTTATCTCAAGATTCTTGAGCGTCGGGAACAATTTTTCGTTCACCAACTGCAAAAGAGCCTCACCCGTCAAGGCCTTTCCGTCTTTTTCGTCAATCGCCCAATTGCGCCAACGCAACTCTTCGGGTATAATCGACCGGAATATCCGATGCTCCATACAAGCCGTGCATTCCCACGTCTCCTCTTGGGTATCGTACACCTTCAGGAAAAACATCCACACCATTTGCTCGATACGTTGTGCGTCACCGTTAACGCCCGCATCCTGACGCATGATGTTCTGGATTCGCTTTACAACACTGTTTACCGCCATTATGCCACCTCGTTATAGATTTCACTTTCAAGTTCACGAATGGCTTCTTTATACGCCTCCATCCCGCCAAACAAGCGGATAATTCTCTGAGGTCTCCCGATTGAGTCAAACGGGGCCGCTTTAAGGATATCCGGATTCTCA
>JAJQIP010000004.1:4326-6061 GCA_021199145.1 Porphyromonadaceae bacterium
CCTCGCCTTTCCCTCATATTTGGCGAAATAGTTTCGCTTCCGTACATTATCGGCCCGATCCTTTCTGGTCAAGGTCGGCTGGTCATAGGCCACATGGCAGATTATATCAAATATATCCGCTTGGGCCAGGGCCGCATTTTGTTTCCGCACGGCATCGACCAAGACAGTATACTCTTTCAACTCATCGACTATGGCCTTTTTCCGCTCCGCTTCACTCCATCTCTTTAAAAAAGAATCCAACGTCGCATAATGCTTGCAAATCTGCGTTTTGGTAAAAGAAAAGATATTTTCGGTCCGAAGCGTATTACCATCCTCATCGAGTACAGAGACAATTTCCGTCTGAATCTCAACCGGCTCCCCGTCGATAAGATACTTGGGCTTTGGAGGAGGGATTGGCCCTCTACCGCCTCCGCCACCGTTACCGCCCCCTTCACCTCCTTTCGGGGGTTCCGGCTCACCGTCGAAGTCCGGGTCTCTGAACTTTTTTGTGGCATTCCGAAAGTCGAGAATCTCCAAATGCCATTTCCCTTTGTCAGTGCGGAGGCGGGTACCCCGTCCGATAATCTGTTTGAACTCCGTCATCGACCCAATCTCCTTATCAATCACAATGAGGCCGCAAGTCTTGCAATCGACACCAGTAGCCAGGAGTTCCGAGGTGGTAACGACAGTCGGATACGGTTGGTCGACATCGATAAAATTGTCCAACTGTCTTTTCCCTGCATCGTCATCACCGGTTATACGCATCACATAGCGGCTCTCTTTTTGGCACATATCCGCATTGAGTGTCGTCAATAAGCTCCGCATAGCTTCCGCCTCTTCTACATCGGCACAGAAAACAATGGTCTTGGTCATTCGGCCGATTGACCTCAACATCTCCGTGATACGCTGAGCCACCAATTCTCTGCGATCACGAAAAGTGATATATCGGCCATATTCTTTACGGGTATACAGACGTTGCTCAACAAGTTCGCCCCGCTCATCACGCTCCCCTTCCTGGGGAGTATAACCGGTCAAATCTAAATCGATGAAACTATTCGTCACCCGATAGGGAGCGAGAAATCCGTCTTTTATCCCCTGAAGCAAGGAATAGGTATAAACGGGTTCTCCGAAATAGTCCAGGTTGTTGGCCCCGTTCTCGGCTCTTGGGGTGGCGGTCATACCTATCTGAGTAGCGGTATGAAAATATTCCAGGACCTTTCTCCATGCGGAATCGTCTCTGGCACTTCCCCTGTGGCACTCATCCACAACAATCAAATCAAAAAATTCCGGTTGGACCTGCTTAAACGGATCGGGTTCTCCCTCTTGTCCTACAAGCTGATGGTACAGGGCCATATAAATCTCATACGAAGAATCAATCGTAGCTCCTTGTACCTTCGTCATCACCTTTTTAAAGGGCTTGAAGTCTTGGTTCATGGTCTGGTCAATCAGAATATTCCGGTCGGCCAAATAGAGAATCTTCTTCTTGACGTTTGCCTTATGAAGTCTGTAGATAATCTGAAATGCCGTATAGGTTTTGCCAGTACCTGTCGCCATTACAATCAATATCCGTTGGCGGCCTTGAGCTATGGCTTCAATCGTACGATTGATGGCAATCCGCTGATAGTATCGGGGTTCGTGCGAAAAATTATCGACATAGTAGGGGGTATTCACAATCGCCTCCGCTTGCGATGTCAGCGCTTTATCGCCACAAAGGCGGGACTTCAACTCCTCAGGACGAGGAAACTCCTTAAGAGAC
>JAJQIP010000221.1 GCA_021199145.1 Porphyromonadaceae bacterium
ACTCAGAAGAATTTTATATACTTGCAATCACGAAATGCGGACAATAATACCTATCGGAAAAACATATAATAATCCTTTAAATTCTATATTGTGGAATCAAAAAATTATACTTACGATGAAGCATTCCAGTCGTCGTTGGAATACTTCCATGGTGATGAGTTGGCGGCCCGTGTATGGGTTAATAAGTACGCATTGAAAGACTCCTTCGGGAATATTTATGAAAAAAATCCTGAAGATATGCATCACCGGTTGGCTTCAGAAATCGGACGTATTGAGAGAAATTATCCTAATCCGCTGACAGAAGAAACCTTGATGGATCTATTGCGTAATTTCAAATATGTTATTCCACAAGGCAGTCCCATGAGCGGAATAGGCAACAATTTCCAAATAGGCTCGTTGTCGAATTGCTTTGTAATAGGTATGGAAGGGGCTGCCGATTCGTACGGCGGTGTGATGAAAATCGACGAGGAGCAGGTTCAGCTCATGAAACGTAGAGGTGGGGTGGGACATGATTTGTCGCATATCCGTCCCAAAGGGTCACCTGTAAAAAACTCGGCACTTACTTCGACAGGCCTCGTACCTTTTATGGAGCGATATTCCAATTCTACCCGGGAGGTGGCACAAGATGGCCGTCGGGGAGCCCTGATGCTTAGTGTTTCGATAAAACATCCTGATTCGGAATCCTTTATTGATGCCAAGATGACCGAAGGCAAGGTTACGGGGGCAAATGTTTCTGTGAAGATAACGGATGATTTTATGCAGGCTGCTATTGATGGAACTCCCTATATACAGCAGTATCCTATTGATAGTAAGACACCTATGGTAACCAAAGAGGTGGATGCTAAAGCGATATGGAATAAAATCGTACACAACGCATGGAAATCGGCTGAACCGGGAGTCCTCTTTTGGGATACCATCATTCGTGAATCCATTCCCGACTGTTATGCGGATTTAGGATTCCATACCGTTTCGACGAATCCTTGTGGAGAGATTCCATTATGTCCTTATGACAGTTGCCGTTTGTTGGCGGTTAATCTCTATTCTTATGTCGTAGACCCGTTTACTCCGAATGCTCGTTTTGACTTTGACCTTTTCCGGAAACATGTGCAGATGGCACAACGGATTATGGACGACATTATTGATCTCGAAATGGAGAAGATTGATAAAATCATGTTGAAAATCCATGCCGATCCTGAATCGGACGAAATAAAACATACGGAGATGCAGTTGTGGGAAAAGATACGTTCCAAGACCTTGAAAGGGCGTCGAACAGGTTTGGGAACAACTGCTGAAGGCGATATGCTTGCCGCTATGGGATTACGGTATGGTACTGAAGAGGCTACCTCTTTCTCCGAAAGTGTACATAAGGCTTTGGCCCTTGCCGCTTACCGTTCGTCGGTGGATATGGCCAGGGAGCGGGGCGCATTTGAAATATATTCGGCCGGTCGTGAAGAGAAGAATCCTTTTATCAACCGGTTGCGTGAAGCGGATGCCCAATTGTATGAGGATATGGTACGATATGGCCGCCGTAATATCGCCTGTTTGACAATCGCTCCTACGGGAACGACCAGTCTGATGACTCAGACGACATCGGGTATAGAGCCTGTATTTATGCCTGTCTATCGCCGTCGTCGCAAGGTGAATCCCAATGATGCCGATGTACATGTGGATTATGTCGATGAATCGGGTGATGCTTTTGAAGAGTACCTTGTTTATCATCATAAATTTGTTACTTGGATGAAGATGAATGGGTATGAAGTGCGCAATAACTATTCGCAGGAAGAGATAGATGAGATTATCTCCCATTCGCCCTATTATAAAGCTACATCGAACGATATCGACTGGATACAGAAAGTGCGCATGCAAGGCCGTGTGCAGAAATGGGTCGATCACTCCATCAGCGTGACCATAAATCTCCCCTCTGATGTTACAGAGGAGTTGGTCAACAGCCTCTATGTCGAAGCCTGGCGATGCGGATGTAAAGGGTGTACGGTATATCGGGAGGGTTCCCGTTCGGGCGTGCTGATTGCGGTGCAGAACGATGCCAAGAAAGAGACCACTCCAACCTCTGTTGTCTCGACAGATATGGTACGTCCTACCGAACTTGAGGCAGATGTGGTGCGTTTCCAAAATAACCGGGAGAAGTGGATTGCCTTTATCGGTTTGAAAGATAACAAACCATATGAAATATTTACCGGATTGGCTGATGACGACGACGGTATATTGATTCCCAAAAATATCACCAAAGGCAAAATCATCAAGGCCTATGATGAGGACGGGGTTAAGCATTACGATTTCCAGTTCCGGAACAAGCGGGGCTATAAGACGACCATTGAGGGACTTTCCGAGAAATTTAATCCGGAATATTGGAACTACGCCAAACTTATTTCGGGAGTATTGCGCTATGGAATGCCCATTGAGCAAGTCCTTAAATTGGTAAGTTCCCTGCAATTGAACAGCGAGAACATCAATACGTGGAAGAATGGTGTAGAAAGGGCCTTGAAAAAATATATGCCCAATGGAGCAACGGCCAGTGGCCAGAAATGTCCTAAGTGTGGGCAAGAGACGCTTGTCTATCAAGAGGGTTGCCTGATATGCACCTCTTGTGGAACTTCCAAATGCGGATAATGCGGATAACTTTCTCTATTGAATACCATACCCGTTGGGGCCAACAACTATTCCTGTCGGGTGAAATCGGACCTTTGGGAGAGGGAAGGAGAGAGTCCGCTCTTCCCATGCGCTATGTTGATGATGGCCAGTGGATGGTGACAATCGATGTGGACGACGGTGTGACTTTTTCCTATGGGTATCTGGTGCGTGAAAACGGCCTGTGGCGGACGGAATGGGGCGGACATAATTTCCGCCCTGTGGCGGGTGTTTCATCTTACCGGATATGCGATTCTTGGATGAGCATAGGGAAGAATCATGTTTTTTTCTCTTCGGCGATTCAGCAAAGTGGAATTTTCAGACGTCCGTCGGCGGCAGGAAATCTTGCTCTGAATGAGAAAAAGGGCATACGTTTCGATATAGCGGCTCCGGCTCTTTTGCCGGAGGAGTCGTTGGCTTTGGTCGGCTCATTTTCCGAAAATCCTTGGCAGGTACAGAGCGCCTGTTTGATGGATGACAAACATTATCCTCTGTGGCGTGTTACGTTGCCGTCGGATTTTCTGACGTCCCCTTTCGAATATAAATTTGTTATTGTCGATAGGAAAACGTCCCGGATTATTGCTTGGGAAGAGGGGGAGAACCGGCGGTTTTCCCCTTGTCCGCTTGCGTCTGATGAGGTGATGATTATCGATTGTGGAGATTTGCGGATTTTCCGGCCTTTGTGTCGATTTGCCGGTTCCGCTATTCCTGTATTTTCGTTACGTTCGCACTCAAGTTGGGGTATCGGAGAATTTCTTGATTTGAAAAAGATGGTCGATTGGGTTGTACTTACCGACCAACGTTTTATTCAGCTCCTCCCTATTAATGACACGACAATGTGGCATACATGGTTGGATACCTATCCTTATCGGGCCATTTCCATTTATGCCCTGCATCCTGTCTATTTGCATTTACCGGCTGTCGGCCGTTTGTCTGACAAACAGGCTATGGCTCGTTTTGAACAGGAAGCTGCCCGTTTAAACGCTTTGCCGACGGTCGATTATGAGGCCGTAATCCGTCTGAAAGATGAGTATATGCGTCTTCTTTTTGAGGAAAAAGGTTTGTCGACACTTGATTCTCCATCGTTTCGGCGCTTCTTCAAGGAGAATAAAGTGTGGTTAGTCCCTTATGCCGCTTTTTGTTATTTGCGGGATACGTTGCATACGCCGGTATTTTCGCAGTGGGGGGAATACGCCCGATATGATAAGGATAAAATAGCTCGTCTGACCGACAGGTCAAGTGAAGCCTATCCGAGAATTGGCTTATATTATTTCCAACAATATCATCTGCATCGGCAATTGTCGCAAGTGAGGAGGTATGCTCGGAGTCGGGGTGTCGTGTTGAAAGGCGATATCCCTATCGGGGTGGCTCGGGACAGTGTCGATACATGGATTACACCTGCCTTATTCAATCTTGATTCGCAGGCGGGTGCTCCTCCGGATGATTTCTCGACGGCAGGACAGAATTGGGGATTCCCTACCTATAATTGGTCGGAAATGGAGAAAGACGGTTATGCTTGGTGGAAAGCCCGTATGACTAAGATGTCCGACTATTTTGACGCTTACCGTATAGACCACATCTTGGGCTTTTTCCGTATATGGGAGATTCCTGATACTGCTGTTGAAGGGTTGCCTGGACATTTCAATGCCGCTTTGCCGTATCGCCCGGAAGAGTTGTCACACTATTCATTCTTTTTTGATGAAATGCGACATGCCCGCCCCTATATCCGGGGATATATGTTGTCCGAAATATTTGGGGATTATGCCGATGAGGTAAGAAAAAAATATTTAATCGCAGAGGATACGGACACCTTTTGTTTAAAAGGAGAAGTTGATACTCAGCGGAAGATAAGTAGCCTGTTGGGGGATTCAATTGACCCGGGTGCGCAAAAGGTAAGAGACGGACTTTTCCGTCTTGTGGATGAGGTCCTGTTTGTCCGGGATCCCTATATGCAGGATGGATGGCATCCCCGTATTGAAGGAAGAAACACATATAGTTTCCGGGACTTGCCCCCTGACCAGCAATGGGCTTTTCTTCATTTGCATGACGACTTCTATTACTCACGCCACAATGCGTTCTGGAAAAAGGAGGCCTTGAAAAAATTGCCGCCCCTCATCTCTTCGACCGATATGCTTGTGTGTGGGGAAGACTTGGGCATGATACCCCAATGTGTCCCTGAGGTGATGAATGATTTGCAAATACTCTCGCTTGAAATACAGCGTATGCCTAAAGAACCGTATTGTGAATTTGGTCATCCCTGTAATTATCCCTATCTTTCAGTTTGTACTACTTCCACGCACGATACGCCGGGCATCCGGGGTTGGTGGGAAGAGGACCGGTTGAGGGCGCAACGCTATTACCATACGGTTTTGTTTCAAGAGGGAGATGCCCCCGAACAATGTACACCTCCGATTTGTCAGGAAATTATCCGGATGCACTTGAACGCTCCTTCTATGTTGGCGATTTTGCCTCTGCAAGATTGGTTGTCGATTGACGGTGATGTGCGTTATCCTGACCCGTCGGCTGAGCGTATCAATGTCCCCTCCAATCCCCGTAATTATTGGCGTTATCGTATGCACCTGACTCTTGAATCGTTATTGGGTGAAAAGAGACTGAATGAGAGGATTCGGGATATGGTGAGAGAGTCGTCACGTGGCGCATCTGGTTTTTGAATAAATAGTGCCTAAATATTCCGTAAGGGAGTTTTGGGAAAGGAAAATTTGTACTAAATTTGCTCAACGAAAGCCCTATTGTGCAATATGAATAAATTAATGTCAAAAACACGGAAAATCCTGGTTGATGCGGCTCAAAAGTTATTCGCTCAAAAAGGCATTGACAATACGACAATGAACAATATTGCCCTGGCTTCGGGGAAAGGACGGCGTACACTCTATACCTATTTTAGAAGTAAGGCGGATGTGTATCAGGCTGTTATCGAGTCTGAACTGTCACATCTTATTCTTAAACTTCACGATGTTGTCGGGCGGGATTTGTCTCCCGATGAAAAGTTGGCGGCGTATGTGCAAGTGCGTTTTGACGTATTTCGGGAGATTGTATTGCGAAACGGAACATTGAAAGCTGAATTTTTCAGAGATATCCGCAAAGTGGAGACAGCACGTAAAAATATTGACAAGCAGGAGGTCGAGTTTTTGCGGAATATTATTGATGATGGTATTAGTAAGGGAATATTCCGGCCCATACCGGTACAACCTACCTGTTGGGTGATACATTGCTGTCTGAAGGGATTGGAAATACCTTATCTCAAAGGCATTTTTGCAAATATGGGAGTGGACTCGAGAAAGTTGAAGGATTTCATATCGGATCTGGCAAAATCCTATTTGGGCAGGGAAAGACTTGTGATGGAATAAATCATTCAAAACTATATACTTATGAAATTACTTGAAGGAAA
>JAJQIP010000123.1 GCA_021199145.1 Porphyromonadaceae bacterium
GAAATGAGGAATAATTTTGGGTATGCCGAGTATTTGTTTACCTTTGCTACCTTAAAAAGGTAATCCTAAATGGATAATGATATAAAAAAAGCGTGCGAAATCATGACCCAAGGAGGAGTCATACTATACCCCACAGATACCATTTGGGGCATCGGTTGTGATGCGACTAATCCAGAAGCTGTGAAACGCATATATGAAATAAAACATCGGATTGATAGCAAAGCGATGATTGTACTGGTAGATAGTATGGCAAAAGTGGACTTTTATGTACGTGAAATTCCCGATACAGCTTGGAATCTTATTGAAGTCGCAGACAAACCGTTAACCATCATCTATCCCAATGGCCGAAACCTGGCGGAGAATGTTCTAGCTGAAGATGGCAGTATAGGAATACGTATCACTCAAGAAAATTTTTCTAAAAGATTGTGTCAACAGTTCCGAAAAGCGATTGTATCCACCTCGGCCAATATTAGCGGACAACCTGCGCCGACCCATTTCAAAGAGATAAGTGAAGAGATTAAATCTGCTGTCGATTATATCGTCACCTATCGACAAGACGATAACTCTTGTGCTGCACCATCAAGCGTGATATGGCTCGGCAAAGATGGAAGTTTGAAAATATTACGTCCATAAGGGTATGAATTCAAATCGACAAATAGCCAAATATGTCATTAGCGACTGGATAGCGGTTAATGTCGGTTGGTTCTTATTCAATATTTTCCGATTCTACATATTTCCCATTAATAGGGCAATAGATTCATTACCGACATTCCTTTCCTATCCCAAAATCATTGAAGGTCAAATTATTTTCCCCTTATTTTTCATAGGAATTTTTTATTTGTCAGGATATTACAACTGTCCGTTCCTAAAATCTCGCTTGGAAGAATTCTTCACAACAATATTTTCATTGCTAATCGGCACACTGATAATTTTCTTTTTCGTTGTTCTAAACGATTTATCGTGGGGCGATTACAGTTATAGCGGCTTTATAGCAGCATTTGCCTTACAATTTGTCTGTGTATATCCATGCCGTTTTGCTATTACAAGCCATGCGACAAAGAAAATACATACACGCAAGTGGGGGAACAACACCTTGATAATTGGTTCCGGTAAAAAAGCCCGCACATTAGCTGCCGAGTTAAACAGTCAACGTAAATCTCAAGGATTCAATCTGATAGGATATGTTGAAAGTGAAACTGATACATCGCCCCTTCCTCCCACAGACCTACCACAATTTAAAGCAGAGCAACTCCAGGAAATCATCAAAAAGGATACGATAAAACAACTCATCGTAGCACTTGATGGAAATGACTGGCATTCGATACAAAAAGAGACGAATCTGTTATATAAGTACGATTTGCCCATATTGGTCTTGTCCGATAACTATGCGACTCTCTTTTCCACCGTAAAAATGACCAATATACTTGGCACACCGCTTATTAATATCACTACCTGTGCCTTATCGGAAAGTCAGAAAAACATCAAACGTCTATGCGATATTCTCTTATCGTCCTTAGCATTAGTTCTTCTCTCTCCCGTAATTATTGGCATTACCCTTGCCATACGAGCCACATCTCCAGGAAAAATTATTTACCGGCAACAACGTGTCGGATTCCGACAAAAAGAATTTACTCTATACAAATTCAGGAGCATGATTTTCGATGCTGAGGAAAGTGGAGTTCCCATACTATCCAGCGAAAACGATACTCGTGTTACCCCTATAGGCCATTTTTTGAGGAAATATCGGTTGGACGAAATTCCTCAATTTTGGAATATTCTCAAAGGTGACATGTCCTTAGTCGGACCTCGACCAGAACGGCGTTATTTCGTTGATCAACTCCTGCAACAATTCCCTCACTACAACCTTATTCACCAACTACGGCCGGGCCTTACCTCTTGGGGTATGGTGAAGTTCGGATATGCTCGCAATATTGAGGAAATGGGCGAGAGACTTAAATATGAAATGCTCTATCTTGAGAACATTTCCCTGATGCTCGACCTAAAAATCATAATATATACGATAAAAACGGTGTTAGCCGGGAAAGGCATGTAATGACATGAAACAAGATATGTTTCTGAAAATATTAGTGTGGCGAGAAAAACATATCAAGGAAAAGAATTTCGTCATAATGCTGAGTTTCCTTATCGGTGTTTTAGGGGCATTGGCGGCATTGATATTAAAGGGAGCAATATACCTGATACAAAAACTCCTCACTGACCATTTTTCTATTGAGAGCGCCAATTACCTGTATCTTATATACCCGATTATTGGCATTGGCCTTTCTTGGATTTATGTCCATTATATTGTAAAAGACGATATAAGTCATGGAGTTACAAGAGTCCTATATGCCATTTCACAACGTAAAAGCCGATTGAAGCCCCACAATATGTATAGCTCTATTATTTCGAGTTCTATCACCATAGGTTTTGGCGGGTCGGTCGGTGCAGAAGCACCTATTGTATATACAGGTGCGGCCATCGGGTCAAATCTGGGCAAACTATTCAGGCTTGACCAGCGAGTTCTTATGCTTTTGGTAGGTTGTGGTGCTGCGGCAGGTATTGCCGGTATTTTTAAGGCCCCATTTGCCGGTTTGCTTTTCACAATCGAGGTTTTGATGATTGATCTTACAGCTACATCCATCATGCCCCTCATCGTAGCTTCGGCTACAGCAGCGACAATAACCTATATCATATCGGGTCAAGGTGCACAATTCGCCATTGACCACACCCAAATATTCTCTTTTAATAGATTACCCTACGTACTTATATTAGGCATTCTTTGCGGATTTGTATCCTATTATTTCACGCACATGACCTACTTCCTCGAAGGCATATTCAATAAGTTGAAAAAACCTATATGGAAATTTCTTTTAGGAGCGGTTGTACTGAGTGCCATCATCTTTATTCTTCCTCCGTTATATGGTGAAGGATATGACTTTATTCAGAAGCTGTTAAATGGGCAAATTGACACCATTACCAATGAGAGCCTCTTTTTTGCCTGGAAGGACAATTTCGCCATACTCACCATATTCTTGGCGTTAATCATTCTTTTGAAGGTCTTTGCCACGGCCATGACAACAGGAGGTGGCGGTGTAGGCGGAACATTTGCGCCAAGCCTATATGTTGGATGTGTATTCGGCTTCCTATTCGCATTCACGGTCAATCATTTCCACCTTTTTGCCACCCCATTATCCACTACCAATTTCGCACTTATGGGTATGGCCGGTGTCATGTCAGGAGTCATGCATGCCCCATTGATGGCATTTTTCTTAACGGCAGAATTGACAGGGAGTTATGACCTCTTTCTCCCACTCATGATAACCTCAGCCGTAGCATTCTGGACAATCCGACTGTTTGACACCCACAATCTCTACACATTGCGTTTAGCACAAAGAGGGGAACTGATTACACACCACAAGGACAAAGCCGTTCTTACCTTGCTTAAAGTTGATAACGTCATTGAAACAGATTTCCTTCCTGTACATCCCGATATGACATTAGGAGATATGGTAAAGGTAATTTCACAATCTCACCGGAATTCATTCCCTGTGCTTGACCAAAATGGAATACTGTTAGGAATCGTATTACTAGATGATATTCGTAATATCATGTTCCGCACCGAGCTGTATGAGCGATTCAAGGTAAGTACATTCATGATTATTCCACCCGGGAAAATTGAAATCAATATGCCCATGGAACAGGTGATGAAAATATTTGACGAGACAAATGCCTGGAATTTGCCTGTAGTTGACAGCGAAAGCAAATACCTTGGATTTGTTTCAAAATCGAAAATATTTAATTCCTACCGTCGCGTATTGGTACATTTCTCCCAAGATTAATCCGCTTAACATGGAAAAAGAAGCGTTGCGTATTGTATTTATGGGAACTCCCGATTTTGCGGTGGAAAGCCTCAAACGGTTAGTTGAAAAAAATTATCAAGTCGTAGGAGTTATCACTATGCCGGACAAACCGGCCGGACGGGGTCATAAAATTCAATTCTCAGCCGTCAAACAATACGCCTTGTCCCAAAATCTACCTATTCTACAACCCGAAAAACTAAAGGACCCAGATTTTCTGACAGCTTTATGCCGATGGGAAGCGGACTTACAAATTGTCGTGGCATTCCGTATGCTACCAGAAGTTGTATGGGATATGCCTCGATACGGAACGTTCAATTTACATGCCTCTCTCCTGCCTCAATACCGGGGAGCCGCACCCATCAACTGGGCCATAATCAACGGAGAAAAAATGACAGGGGCTACAACCTTTTTCCTTACTCACGAGATAGATACGGGACGTATCATTCTGCAACGTTCCCTCCCCATCACATCCGATGACAATGCCGGTTCCATACATGACAAACTGATGGTTTTGGGTGCCGATATGGTTACCGACACCGTCGATAGAATACTTCAGGGAAATTTTTCTTGTATTGAACAGGAAAAACTCGAAACCGTGCCGCTACATACAGCTCCCAAAATTTTCAAAGAGGATTGCCGAATCGATTGGAAATTGTCTGCTCACAACATACACAACTTCATCCGTGGATTGTCTCCCTATCCAGCAGCCTGGTGCGAATGGATAAAAGGAGATGTCCGGTATTCGCCCGTAAAAATATTTGAAACAGAAGAGGTAAAAAATTCTACCGCAGGAAATGCCTCCATCGGGACTATTTCCACGGATGGAAAATCATTTATCGAAATCCAGTGTGGAGAGAATTCCCTACGTATTTTATCCTTGCAATTACCAGGGAAAAAACGCTTATCGGTCAGCGAGTTGCTACGAGGATTTTCCTTGAACAATGATTTTACCTGCCTCTAAATAGAGACCAAAATCATTCATTTATAAATAACGCCACACGTCGATTAGCATCGTCCAATGGACAAATAGGTAAAGCCCTTTGCTCGCAACTCATCAGCTTCATAGATATTCCGGCCATCAACGATAAGAGGGGAACGCATCAATTTTTTTATAGCTATCCAATTCGGTAAACGGAATTGCTTCCATTCTGTCAACAATAACAAGGCATCGGCATTCAATACGGCATCATACATATCCGTTGCATACTCCACCGTATCTCCAATACGCCGCCGACATTCGTCCATCGACACAGGGTCATACACCCGTATTTTACATCCCGCATCCTGCAATGACTTTATCACTATCAACGAAGCAGCTTCACGCATATCATCGGTTTCCGGTTTGAACGCCAGGCCCCATAAGGCAATTGTCTTATTTTTCAAATCCTGTCCATAGTAACGACTCAGTTTTTGAAAAAGCACCGTCTTTTGGTATTCGTTCACCTCTTCAACGGCCTGCAATACCTTCATAGTATAACCTGCCTTTTCAGCGGTCTTTATCAACGCTTTCACATCTTTAGGGAAACAACTTCCCCCGTAGCCACACCCCGGATAGAGGAATTTCGAACCGATTCGGCTATCACTTCCAATCCCCTTACGCACCATATTCACATCAGCGCCTACCAATTCACAGAGATTGGCAATATCATTCATAAATGATATACGGGTAGCTAACATCGAATTAGCCGCATATTTTATCATCTCGGCGCTAGGGATATCGGTAAAAATTACCCGGAAATTATTCAACAGGAAAGGCCGATAGAGTTTGCCAATCAATTCCTTGGCTTTTTCACTCTCTACGCCGACAACGACTCGGTCGGGTGACATAAAATCTTTTATGGCTGCCCCCTCTTTAAGAAATTCCGGATTGGAAGCCACATCAAAGGGAATCTTTTCCCCCCGGAGTGAAAGTTCCTCCTCGATGACGGCCTTTACTTTTTGTGCCGTGCCTACAGGCACCGTACTTTTGGTTACCAAAATGGTGTATTTCTTGATATTCCGTCCAAATTCCCGGGCTACAGCCAAAACATATTGTAGGTCGGCACTTCCATCCTCATCCGGTGGAGTACCTACTGCTGAGAAAACGATTTCAACGTCATCGAGACAACTGGTCAAAGAGGTAGAGAAATGCAAACGACCTTCTTGCGTATTCCGAAGCACAAGTTCATCAAGACCGGGTTCATAGATAGGCACCTTACCCTGTAATAGCATGTTTATCTTTTCTTCATTTACATCCACACAGGTCACGTCAGCACCCATCTCGGCAAAACAGGTCCCCGAAACCAATCCGACATATCCTGTACCTACTATCGCTATTTTCATTCAATCTCTGTTTTAGACTCTTACCTTTATCAGCTCTTCTCTTATTGCAATTTTTCATCAATTAGCCCTATTTTCTGAGCCATCAATTGCATATCGTTTTTCAGCTTTTCAATTTTCCGTTCCAATTCCTCAACCATTTTATTCCCCGATTTAGAAGAGACATTGAGGAAACCCATATTATTTTGATAGGTCTGTAAATCACTCTTGATACCTTCATATGCACGCATCAGGCGTTCCCGTTCCCGGAAAAGTTTGTTTTGCGCCTGATCCGATGAAGCCAACTCTTCCACAGTATTGCTATACATATCCAAACGGCTCCGTACATCCTTTATATTCCAACGCTTGAAGTGGGCATCGAGAGCTTCTTGATATTGCTTGCGAAGTTTGTCTTTCTCTTTAAACGGCACATGACCGATAGCCGTCCACTCCGCCATCAAAGCACGAAGTTGTGTCAGCCCCTCTTCTTTATCCAACGTTTCATCAATAGCCTTTATCTTCTCGACAACAGCCTGTTTAGCCGCCAAATTTTCTTGTTCTGCACCTTTTTTCGAAGAAAATTCCTGTTTACGACGTTCAAAAAAGTGGTCACAAGCTTCTGTAAAACGTTTCCATATCGCATCAGAATATTTGCGGGGAACAGCACCAATTGTACGCCACTCTTTTTGAATCTCTATCAACCTATCCGATACCGTACGCCAATCTGTACTGTCTTTCAATGCTTCAGCCTCTTCACACAAAGCTTTTTTCTTTTCCAGATTGGCCGACATATTCTCTTTCACCGACTTGTAATACTCCGCCTTATGGGTGAAAAACAGATCACATGATTTACGGAATCGCTCAAATAGCTGTGTATTTATCTTTCGCGAGGCAAATCCGGTAGCCTTCCAACGCTCTTGCAACCCCAAGACCTCCTTGGTTCTTTCTTCCCAAGCGGAAAAAGATTGCAACGAGGACAAATCTATTGCCTCTATCTCCTCGCAAAGAGCAGTTTTAGCCTCTTCATTGGCATGCTCCTTGGCCTTTATGGTTTCAAAATATTCTTGATGACGTTTGTTGATAACCGTGGACGCATTCTTAAAGCGTGTCCATATCTCCTCCCGCATCTCTTTGGCTACAGGGCCTATACCCCGCCACTCTTCGTGCAGACGTTGCAAAGTCTTAAACGCCTCCAAGACATCGGGAATATCCGCCAAAGCCTCTGCCTGTTCGCAAAGAGAGGTTTTCTGCTCGAAATTTTTTTTGAAATCGTAATCCCGTAACTCCTTGTGAATTTTCAGTAAATCGTAGAAATCTTCACAGTTTTTCTGGAAGGTTTTCCACAATTCACTTACTGCCGAAGCGGGCACATTGACAATCTCCTTGAATTCCTGCTGTTTCTCTTTGAATTCATTATAGTATTTACCGATATTGTCAGGGTCTTGCAGGTATTTTTTTATTTCGTCAAGTATGGCTTGTTTGCGGGCTAAATTCTCCGTCTTTTCTTTTTCCAGCATTTCGAGATAAGCCGTTTTTTTCTCCTTGAAAAGATTTAACAGAGTTTTCAAAGTCTCTTCCAACGAGTCAAACGGAATTTGGAAATTGCCCCTCTCCTCTTCAGGTTTCCCTTCATAGGCACGGTGAGCCTCTTCAATCTCATTTTTCCGCTGCTTATAGTAGGATTGTTTTAGCCCTTCAATCTTATCTTTGACCTCCTCCATCGGCATCTCCAGCAACTCTTTTATACGCTCGACAATTTGTTCCCGGGTAAGATGCTCAGCTGCAGTTGATTCCGATTCTTCTGTCAAACCTTCGTCAACGCTTTCCTGCGGCATCTCTTCCACAGGAGAAGAAAGCTCCGCCGTTTCCGGTTCGAGTTCTGTTTTCGCCTCTGTTTCCCCTTTCACTTCGAGATTGGTATCCGATGAATTGGGCACAACTTTTTCCTCCATATTGTCTTCTGGTGAAAGAATATTTTGAGATTCCATATAGTACGAAGTTTAGATAAATTCTATTTGGCTACAAAAGAAGAAAAAAAATCCATTTTCCTCAAAAAAATCCCTATTTTTTTAGTTCCCTTCTGAATAGTCTATCTTACGCGTAAATTTCTATACACCCGAACCCGAGACTTATTTTATCACCAAGGCCCGTATTGTGTATAAGCTGTTGAAGAATAGGATGCAATGTAAGTCTGAATTTGCACATATACCCGATTACTTTCGACTCCTCATGCGTGAATCGCTTTATAAAGATACCTTTCCGTTTGGGTGGAGCTATCAATTCAAACTTGAAATTATTTTCGTAGGGAAATTCTTTTCCATAAAAATAACGGTATTTTTCCAGGATAGTCTGCAACAGTACTTCCTCGTAATCAGGCGCATCGGGACCGATGTATTCAAAACTATGGTTCGTCCGCATACACGACACGACTATCGGACTCAGGGAAAGATAGGTCATTGTCTCTGTATATTCGACCGGTTCGCTCTTAACCACCTCATCAATTTTAAACGCCACCTGCGAGCGACGGTCTCCGACCAATATCTCTCGACCCTCAAAACTGCTCTTTATAAACTCTTCGCTTCCCCGTTCAGGCAATGTCGATATCCAGAGCTGAACCCTTTTAGCCAGCACATACAGTCGGTCCTCCTCCACCTTGATTTTGGGAATATAAAAATTGGATACGGACAATAATTTATACCGTGTATTCATTTCAGGCAGAAAACCGTTTATACCCAACCACTGCTCATAAGCCTCCCTGTTCTCCGTCAATATCCGATGTACACACGAAGACAATTCATACTGATAACTTACGGGCAATACATTTCCCGCTATTTCGCTTTGAACAGATAGTACTAATTTAAATCGCATAATTCTTCTCTCCTCTGTTGTATATTCAATTTATTTAATTCCTTTATTTCGTGCGGTATAGCATAAAGTATTTGCATTGTTTGTACGGAATATCGTCTGAGCCGTACATTGCATGGTCTCCGGCGTTATACGACGATATTTCTCGACTTCCCGATCTATATCCTCAGCCTGGGACAACAATTCATAATAAGAGAGATTGGCCGCTTTATCCACATAACTCAAATTGGAGAAAAGATACCCTGTCTCAAACTTATGGACCATCTTGGCTATTTCTTGCTCCGGAACCGGTTCCCGACAAAGTCGGTCCAACTCCTCCTCTATCGCATCACTGGCCTGCCCCATCGATACACCCTTGTTCAACCGGCCGTTTATCAAGAACAAACCCGCATCCATGTCCCCCGTAATACTGGCGTCGATTGCCGTAAAGAGTTGCTTTTCCATAACCAAATGCCGGAACAGACGAGAAGAACGTCCATTAGACAATATGTCAGACATCAAGTCAGCGTTTTGATAATCCTCATCACACCGCCGTCCCATATGGTAAGCCTTTACAATCGCATCCGACGGGACATCCCGTACCACCTCTTTCCAACGGGCGGACTGCTGTTCGGGCTCCGGGGTAATCTGCCGCAAGGGGATATTCCGCTTCTCTATCGGTTCGAACCACTCCTCCGTCAGTTGCAGGGTCTCTTCAAAAGAGATATTTCCCACGACAGCCAATATGGCATTATTAGGCGCATAATGGTTGTAAAAGAAGGTCTTCACCTCATCAAGCGTAGCCTTTTCAATATGACGTATATCCCGTCCGATAACGGGCCAGCGATAAGGGTGACTTTGATAGGCCAATTCCCGTATAAGCAGCTGCATATCGCCATAAGGTTGATTTAATGTGCGCTGTTTGAACTCTTCTATGACAACCGATTTCTGTACATCGAGGCTATGTTGCGAAAACTCCAGTCCCATCATACGATCCGATTCCAACCAAAAAGCGGTCCGGACATTTTGCTTGGGTACAATCGTATAATAGTTGGTCACATCGTTGCTTGTCCAGGCATTATTCTCACCACCGGCACGTTGCAATTCAACGTCAAAGTCAGGGATATGAATCGAACCGCCGAACATCAAATGTTCAAAAAGATGAGCAAATCCCGTACAATCGGGAGATTCATCACGCGACCCCACATCATACAACGTGTTCAGGGCTACCATCTGCGTATTGTAATCAGAGTGATGTAGCAGACGTAATCCATTGGGTAATTGATATTTGTTTACTGCAATCACAACCTACTCCAATACTTTGACACTCATTTTTATATCCTGTTTCGGGCGGTCCCCCTCTCGTGTCGGCACAGATTGTATTCTGTCCAACACATCAAATCCTTCTACCACTTCACCAAAAACCGTATAGCTGCCATCAAGATGCGGTGCCCCTCCTATGGTCGTATACGCCTCTTTTTGTTCAGGGGTGAAACGAATCGGACCTTCCTTCCGCAGAGAATCTTTTGTCTCTGCAATAAGTTTATCTTGTAATTCCGCCAATGCAACTTGATTTCTTGCCATCCTGTATTGCATTATTTCCTGACGGTGTGCAGTCGCAAGGGATTGAAACAACGTTTCTTCCCGCATACGATTCATTTGCTGCTCCATCGAAGAGAGTTGGGATTCACTGAAGACCTGTCCTGTAACAATATAGAATTGCGACCCCGATGACCTTTTCTCCGGATTAACGTTATCCCCTTGACGGGCAGCGGCCAAGGCCCCTTTTTTATGGAAATGCGCAGGAATAAATTCGGCAGGTAACGTATATCCAGGTCCACCTGAGCCTAAGGGTTGGTCTGCCTTCGCCTCTCGGGAGTCCGGATCACCCCCTTGCACCATAAAATCTTTGATGACCCGATGGAACAATAAGCCGTCATAAAAGCCCGAACGTGCCAATTTAATGAAGTTGTCCCGATGTTCCGGAGTGTCATTATACAATTTGATGACAATCTTTCCCAAATCGGTTTTTATAGACACGTAGGTATACTCTTTATCATGAGTGGCACAAGAAGACATAACAAAAACCATTAAAGTAAATAGAAACGCATATTTAGCACGCACAAACATATCCTCCTTTGTTATTTTATCTCAAAGTCAAAGGGGTATAAATACAATCTCATTGCTTTCCTCAAGCCTCTCAAAAACTGTTTTTATATTGACAAATATACGTCTTTGTGCGATAACCTGCAAGATTTGCGGTGAAAATTTTAATGTTTCCTACAAATTTATGATTACACAAAATATTACTATATTTGCGCCTTGTAGACATATAGTGCCTATCTATGATATCAGAGAATTCGCTGTTCCTTGCTATACATTCGGCATTGGAGGCCGGGAATGAGATTCGCCGCATATACGACAAGGGTGATTTTCAGGTAGAATACAAAGCCGATAACTCTCCCTTAACCCAAGCTGATAAGGCGTCTGATAAAATTATACGAAAATATTTAGGGCAATCCCCCTACCCGATACTTTCTGAAGAAGAGACTTCCCGACCTTATGAAGAACGGGAAAAGTGGGAAAAGTTGTGGATTGTCGATCCGCTTGACGGAACAAAAGAGTTCATAAAACGGAATGGAGAATTTACTGTAAATATCGCCCTCGTTGAGAAGGGAATTTCCACATTAGGAGTTATCTACATTCCCGTGAAAAAGCGACTCTATTTCGGAGAAATTCATAAAGGAGCATACCGTACCGACAATATCGAAAAGTTACCAGACGATGGAAGTTGGGACACATTGATAGCACATTCTCAGCCTCTTCCCCTCACATTTTCATCTCCCCGTCCTTACACGGTAGTCGCATCCCGCTCCCATCTCTCCCCTGAGACAAAAAACTTTATTGACGATTTACGCCAAAAATATCCCAATCTTGAAATTGTATCGATAGGCAGTTCCCTCAAAATATGCCTTGTATGTGAAGGGGCAGCCGATATATATCCACGTTTTGCCCCTACTATGGAGTGGGACACAGCGGCAGGACATGCCATAGCACGGGCTGTAGGAAAAGAGATTTTCCACACAGACCGTAAAACGCCCCTCCGCTACAATAAAGAGACGCTTTTCAATCCGTGGTTCATTGTAGAATAAACGATCGTCCTACTATGGAAAAACACATATATCCCATATTCGACCGTATGTTGCAACGGAGTGACCGAGAAAAATTACTCGGTCAAAAAGGTATCATGCTATGGTTCACCGGACTTTCAGGTTCGGGGAAAAGCACCTTAGCCATAGCTCTTGAACGTGAATTATATCGCAACGGCATATTGTGCCGCATTCTCGACGGAGATAATATACGAGCCGGAATCAACAATAACCTGGGCTTTACCGAAGCCGACCGCATGGAAAACATCCGCCGTATTGCCGAAGTCGCCAAACTGTTTGTCGACTGTGGCGTAGTAACCCTGGCAGCGTTCATCAGCCCCACCGAGAAAATACGGAGAATGGCTGCTGAAATCATTGGAGAAAAAGACTTTATAGAGATTTATGTAAGTACCCCTTTAGAAGTATGTGAGAAAAGAGATGTCAAGGGATTATATAAAAAGGCCCGACAGGGGGAAATAAAAAATTTCACCGGCATATCCGCACCTTTCGAAGTTCCGCAAAATCCTTATATAACCATAGATACATCGTTACACACCCTGGAAGAGAACATAGACATTCTAAAAAAAAGTATTCTGCCACATATAAAGCAGGAATAGGATTTTCCTACCTGCGAAGAAATGGCTATATTTGTTAAATAAAACCAAGTGACACCTCTCGAAAAACAACATCAAAATGCCAGAATATAAACAGAGCCATCTGAAAGATTTGGAATCAGAGTCGATTCACATTATACGGGAAGTGGCGGCCGAATTTGAGAATCCAGTCATGCTATACTCCATCGGGAAAGATTCTTCTGTTATGGTAAGATTGGCAGAGAAAGCTTTTGCTCCCGGGAAAGTACCTTTCCCTTTGATGCATATCGATTCGAAATGGAAGTTCAAAGAGATGATTGAATTCCGGGACCGGTATGCCAAAGAGCACAATTGGAATTTGATTGTAGAATATAATAAAGAGGCTTATGAAGCGGGTGTTGGCCCTTTCACACACGGAAGTAAAGTACATACTGACCTGATGAAGACACAAGCCCTGCTCCACGCTTTGGATAAATACAGATTTGATGCCGCCTTTGGAGGTGCCCGCCGTGATGAGGAGAAATCACGTGCCAAAGAACGTATTTTTTCTTTCCGTGACCGTTATCACCAATGGGATCCCAAAAACCAGCGGCCGGAGTTATGGGACATTTACAATACACGGGTACATAAGGGAGAGTCCATTCGGGTATTTCCACTCTCCAATTGGACCGAACTGGATATTTGGCAATATATCCGCCTGGAAAATATTGACATTGTCCCACTCTATTTTGCCAAAGAGCGGCCCATTGTCAATATCGATGGCAACCTCATCATGGTAGACGACGACCGGATGCCTGAAGTCTATCGTCAAAAAGCCAAAATGATGAAAGTCCGTTTCCGCACGCTGGGTTGCTATCCTCTTACCGGAGCCATTGAATCGGAAGCAGACACCATTGAAAAGATTGTCGAAGAGATGATGGTGACGACGAAAAGCGAACGGACGACACGGGTCATAGATTTTGACCAGGAAGCCAGTATGGAACAAAAGAAACGCGAAGGCTATTTTTAAGAGACGGGAGGGGAATATGGACGAAATAAATACAAACGGACTGAATATTAAGGAATTCCTTGATCAAGACGAGAAAAAAGACCAGCTGAGATTGTTAACCGCAGGTTCAGTTGACGATGGCAAATCGACTTTGATCGGCCGTCTGCTTTTCGACAGCAAGAAATTATATGAAGACCAGTTGGATGCGCTCAAACGTGATAGCAAACGTGTTGGAAACGCAGGAGACCATATCGACTATGCCCTATTGCTCGACGGATTAAAAGCCGAAAGAGAACAAGGCATTACCATCGATGTGGCATATCGGTATTTCTCTACCAACAAACGGAAATTCATTATCGCCGATACTCCGGGGCATGAACAGTATACCCGGAATATGATTACAGGAGGGTCAACGGCCAATCTGGCCATTATTCTGGTCGATGCACGTATGGGAGTCATCACCCAAACCCGACGGCATACCTATTTGGTGTCGCTGTTGGGCATTAAACATATTGTATTGGCTGTAAATAAAATGGATTTGGTCCAATACAGTCAGAAAATCTTTGATGAAATAGTCACCGCATATAAAGATTTCACGGCATCGTTTGAGATACCCGATATAACTTGTATTCCCCTCTCCGCCCTTAATGGCGACAATGTTGTCGATAAATCCGAAAATATGCCGTGGTATAAAGGGCCGTCACTGCTCGATTTTTTGGAGACAGTACATATTGCCAACGACCACAATCTACATGATTTCCGTTATCCCATACAATATGTTTTGAGACCCAATCTCAATTTCCGGGGATTTTCAGGACGTGTCGCCTCAGGCGTTGTTCACAAAGGAGATGAAGTAATAGCCATTCCATCCGGGAAAAAAGCGCATATAAAATCTATCGTCACCTACGACGGGGAACTTGAAGAGGCCTTCTCCCCTCAATCTGTCACGCTGACCTTGGATGAAGAGATTGACCTCTCCCGGGGAGAAATGCTTGTCCATCCGGGAAACATTCCCCATATCAGCCGTAATTTTGAGGCCATGCTTGTATGGATGGACGAAAAGCCGATGGACACAAACAAGCAGTATTTTATCAAACAGACGACCAATACGACCCGAGTCCATGTCGACGTACAATATAAAATCGACATCAACACGATGAAACACTCGGAAGCCTCCCTACTCAACCTAAATGAAATAGGTCACGCTGTTTTCGTCACCAACAAACCCCTTTTCTTCGATCCCTACAAGCAGAACAAAAGCTGCGGGTCGTTTATTCTTATCGACCCTATCACCAACAACACAAGCGCTGTGGGCATGATTATCGGTGAAGTGGATCAGACGAATCTCATTTCAGCCATTTCGGAAACGGACCGCAAAAAAATCCGGGAAGGAATCTCGTTGGTTTCAGACGACGAACGGGAAAAATTTATGGGACAAACCGGCAAGATATTCATTGTTACCGGAGACAATTTGGCGATACTCCGGGAGTGCGCCTATCTGCTTGAGCGCAGATTATTTGATATGGGACATTTTGCGGTTGTGCTCGACGGAGAAAAACTTGGTCTTGAGAAAGGCGTTCAAGAGAATACATTTGCGACACTAATCGCTGAAATCACTCGGCAAGATATCATTACCATCTGCATTGATGTATCGGGAAAGATATCCCTGAACGGGGCATTCACTGTATCCATTGCCAATGAATTGAACCAACCCATGAAGAAAGGGGAAGGCTATTGTTCGGTAGGTAAACGATATTTGGTTGCCGCCATTGAAGACATTATTAACACAAAGATTTGATTTCATGGGATTCAATTTTCAGAAACTTCCAGCCAATACTTTATTGGGAGCTGATTGGAAAACCTTTCACGACATAACTCAAAATCGGACAGTTGACAAACGATACAAGACAAAATACCGGATTACTAAAATCCTTTGCCGCATATTGAGTCTTACCAATACCATAGAAAACCGACGTTCTGACAAGTGGCTGGCCGATAAACCCATTGAGAACGATCCGGTATTTATTTTAGGACATTGGCGTAGCGGAACGACCTTTGTACATAATGTCTTGTCGCAAGACAAGCAATTCGGATATACAACAACCTATCAAACCGTCTTTCCCCATATGGTGCTCTTTGGGCAGCCATTTTTCAAAAAAATGGCCGCTATGGCAATGCCTAAAAAACGTCCGGCTGATAATATGGAGTTAAAGGCCGATCAACCGCAAGAAGAGGAGTTTGCATTGATGAATATGTGTCCCAATACCTATTACAATTTTTGGGTATTTCCACGTGACACTCAGGAATATAGTAAAAAATATCTCCTGCACGAAGAGGCTACTCCTGCCGAACTGGCTAACTTCAAAGAATATTTTGAACGGTTGGTCAAAATATCGCTGTGGAATACAAAAGGAAAGCGCTTCCTGTCAAAAAACCCGCCCCATACGGGTCGTATTAAGGCGTTGTTGGAACTATTTCCCAATGCCAAATTCATTTACTTGATGCGGAATCCCTACACGGTGTTTGAGAGTACCCGCAACTTTTTCCTCAATACGATGCAACCTTTGAAACTTCAAGATATCACGCCAAAAGAGGTCATAGATAATTTTATCAAGGTATATATCGACCTCTATTTCCGGTATCAAGAAGATAAGAAACTCATTCCGGCCGGCAATCTCATAGAGATAAAATTTGAGGATTTTGAACATAATCCGCTCGAAATGGTAGAGAAAATTTATGAGACCCTCTCCCTTCCAGGGTTTGCACAAGCACGTCCTCAAATTGAAAATTATATCAACAGGAAAAAGGGTTACAAGAAAAACAAATACAATTATGACCCGGAAACCGTACAAATCGTTGAAAAAAATTGGGATTTCGCTTTAAAGGATTGGGGCTACAAACTGTAAGATATTTCCAGAAAGGGTCGGTTACTTTTACCGGCCTTTTTTGTGTTAATCTTTTTAAACTATTTTCATAAAGGAGCTTTTTCCCCGTTGATTATATTGAGAAAAATTCCGTTCTTTGTTTGGAAAAAAATCTGATACTTTAAACATCTTTCTATATGAAAAACTATCCTAAAATTGGTATCCGGCCCACTATCGACGGACGTCAAGGCGGTGTACGAGAAAGCCTTGAAGAGAAAACGATGAGTTTGGCCAAAGCTGTAGCCAAACTGATTAGCAGCCATTTGAAAAACGGAGACGGTTCTCCCGTGGAGTGTGTGATTGCTGACGGTACTATCGGACGTGTAGCTGAAAGCGCCGCTTGTGCCGAGAAGTTCGAACGGGAAGGCGTAGGTGCGACCATTACCGTGACCTCCTGTTGGTGTTACGGGGCTGAGACAATGGACATGAATCCCTATTACCCGAAAGCTGTATGGGGATTCAATGGTACAGAACGTCCCGGTGCCGTATATCTGGCCGCCGTTCTGGCTGGACATACCCAAAAAGGACTCCCCGCTTTCGGTATCTATGGACACGACGTGCAAGACCTTGAGGACAACACCATTCCCGCCGATGTCGCTGAAAAAATCTTAAGATTCGCCCGTGCCGCACAAGCCGTCGCCACCATGCGTGGAAAATCCTACCTCTCGATGGGAAGTGTAGCGATGGGTATCGCAGGGTCCATCGTCAATCCCGACTTCTTCCAGGAATATCTGGGCATGCGTAACGAATCCATCGATTTAACGGAAATTATCCGCCGTATAAAAGAGGGCATTTACGACAAAGAGGAATATGCCAAAGCCATGGCGTGGACAGAGAAATATTGTAAAGTCAACGAAGGCAAAGATTATAATCCTGCCCACAAGACAAAAAGTCGGGAAGAGAAAGAGAAAGATTGGGAGTTCGTTGTGAAGATGACCATCATCATGCGGGATCTTATGTGCGGAAATCCCAAACTGTTGGAAATGGGATTCAAAGAAGAGGCCATGGGATTCAATGCTATTGCCGCCGGATTCCAAGGACAACGCCAATGGACTGACTTTTTGCCGAATGGAGATTTTTCAGAAGCACTCCTCAACACATCCTTTGACTGGAACGGGATACGTGAACCTTTTGTCTTAGCTACCGAAAACGACGCTTGCAACGGAGTGGCCATGCTCTTCGGACATCTACTCAGCAACCGTGCCCAGTTTTTCTCGGATGTACGTACCTATTGGAGTCCTGAAGCGGTAAAGAGGGTAACCGGCAAGGAATTGACCGGATTGGCCAAGAACGGTATTATACACCTCCTCAATTCAGGAGCTACGACCCTCGATGGTACAGGACGCCAAAGCGACAACAACGGGAATGCGGTGATGAAGCCCTTCTGGGAAATCACCGAAAAAGACGTAGATGCCTGCTTGAAAGCGACGACATGGTATCCGGCAAGCCGAGACTATTTCCGGGGAGGAGGATTCTCCTCGAACTTCCTTTCAAAGGGAGGTATGCCTGTAACCATGATGCGGCTGAACTTAGTAAAAGGGTTAGGTCCGGTACTGCAACTCGCCGAAGGATGGACAGTAGATATCGACCCCGAAATACATAACATTCTCAACGAACGTACCGACCGCACATGGCCTTCGACCTGGTTCGTCCCCCGTCTGTGCGACAAAGCTCCTTTCAAAGATGTATATTCGGTCATGAACAATTGGGGTGCCAACCACGGAGCCATCTCTTACGGACACATCGGACAAGACCTCATTACATTGGCATCCATGTTACGCATACCTGTCTGCATGCACAATGTCGACGAAGAGAAGCTATTCCGTCCTTCCGCATGGAATTCCTTCGGTATGGATAAAGAAGGGGCGGACTATCGGGCTTGCGCCAACTATGGTCCTATTTACAAATAAAAAACAACTATAAAAAAAGTATTATGATCAACAGATTTGTTCTCAATGAAATTTCCTACTTCGGCCCTGGTGCGCGTGAAGTACTGCCCAAAGAGATAAAACGGTTGGGACTGCATAAAGCGTTTGTCGCTTCGGATAAAGACCTCATCAAATTCGGAGTTACAGACAAAGTTACGGCTGTGTTGAAAGCGGCGAATATTCCTTATGAAATTTTCAGTGATATAAAGCCTAACCCGACCGTAACCAATGTGAAAAATGGGGTGAAAGCTTTCGCAGAATCGGGAGCAGACTTCATCCTGGCTATCGGAGGAGGCTCCTCTATCGATACGTCAAAAGCCATTGGCATTATCACTAACAATCCGGAATTCAGCGATGTCGTTTCTCTGGAAGGTGTAGCCGATACCAAAAGAAAGTCGGTGCCCATCATCGCCTTGCCGACTACAGCCGGGACTGCCGCTGAAGTAACCATCAATTATGTCATTACCGACGAAAAGAATGAGAAGAAGATGGTTTGCGTCGACCCCAATGACATACCGGCAATCGCCATCATTGATGCCGAACTGATGTATACCCTTCCCAAAAGCCTTACAGCGTCAACAGGTCTTGATGCATTGACACATGCCATCGAAGGGTTGATTACCAAAGGGGCATGGGAAATGAGCGATATGTTTGAGATAAAAGCTATCGAAATGATTACCCGCTATCTCGAAACCGCTGTAAACGAGCCCAAGAATCCGGAAGCCCGCAACGGTATGGCCGTAGCCCAATACATAGCAGGCATGGCATTCTCGAATGTCGGCTTAGGTGTGGTACATGGCATGGCTCACCCGTTAGGTGCGATTTTTGATGTACCCCACGGTGTGGCCAATGCGCTACTGTTGCCGACCATCATGGCCTTCAACGCACCTGCCGCCCTCGACAAATATGTCATCATTGCCAAAGCCATGAATGTCTACAAAGAGGGAATGAGCAAAGAAGAGGCCGCACAAGCCGCTGTCGATGCAGTCAAGGCGTTGGCTATCCGGGTAGGCATACCCCAACACTTAAGCGAACTGGGTATCAAAGAGAGTGACCTTCCCAAATTGGCCGATTCAGCCATCAAGGATGTCTGCACACCCGGCAATCCCCGGGAAGTGACAAGAGACATCATTCTCGACCTCTATCGCAAAGTCCTCTAATGAGCATCTGATTGTTGGGGCCCGGGAGTAACGCCCCACCCAAAACATTTTAAAATAAAAATTTAAAAAAAAAAAAA
>JAJQIP010000084.1 GCA_021199145.1 Porphyromonadaceae bacterium
GATTTAAACAGCGAGGGAGGTCTCAAGCCCAACCCCCATCTATAATTTACTTACTTTACTTCCCAAGTATCCCCTTCCAGCAAGAGGTCACGCAAGGTTTTGGTCGGATTTTTCGAACGGACCTTTTCAATTTGGGCCTCAACCTCCTTATCGTAGGTCAATGCCTCGACATTGCGTATCACTCCGACGGCCAATGGAAGTTCATGGCCATCCATCATAGCCAGCATTTGATGTAAAATATCGTTAGGCGTAGTAGCATCATGCGTGAGGATATCATCCAGAGTGACCCCGTTTTCTCCTACAGTCACCGCTTTAAGCCGATAGCCGTCCAAAACAAGTCCTTTATCCATGTTCTGACCAAAAAGCATTTTCTCGCCTTGGCGTAAATGTATGGTCCGTTCAGCCCGAAAAGCACGGTCAGAAACATAGCTGTGAATCTTATCATTGAAAATGACACAATTTTGCAGTATTTCTACAACCGAAGCACCTTTATGACGACCCGCAGCGACCATGCATTCTTTAGAAACCTCAAGGTCTACATCAATCGCCCGAGCAAAAAAGTGACCCCTTGCCCCAAAAGTAAGTTCCGCCGGGATAAACGGGTCTTCAACAGTCCCATAAGGAGAGGATTTGGTAATGGCACCCCGATCACTCGTAGGAGAATATTGGCCTTTGGTAAGTCCATATATCTTGTTGTTAAGCAACAGGATATTGACATCGACATTACGACGCAAAATATGGATAAAATGGTTTCCTCCAATAGCGAGACAGTCGCCATCACCACTTACCTGCCATACCGTGATAGCAGGATTGGCTGTCTTTACCCCCGTGGCGATAGCCGCAGCCCGACCGTGAATAGTATGAAATCCATACGTATTCATATAGTATGTCAAACGGGAAGAGCAACCGATACCCGAAATGACAGCGACTTCATGCGGAGGAATACCTAATTCGGCCATAGCCTTCTGCAAGGTAGTCACAACAGCATGATCTCCGCAACCGGGACACCAACGTACATATTGATCACTTTTATAATCTTTCGCGGTATATACTTTATTGTCCATAGCCTATTTCTCCAAAAGTTTTATAAAATATTCCTTCAACTCACTTACCACAAACGGCTGACCCTGTACCCGATTAAACCGGGAAACAACAAGTCCGGGTATCTTTCCACAAAGTACCGAGGCAAATTGCCCGTTGTTCTGTTCGCAAACCACCACTTTCTTATATCGGCACAATACCTCAGCTGTATTGGCAGGCAAGGGATTAATATAATTAAAGTGCGCTAAAGCGACCTTCAATCCCTCATGGTTCAACTCATTGACCGCTGAAAAAAGATGTCCGTAAGTTCCGCCCCAACCTACGACAAGAAGGTCAGCATCCGGATTCCCTTCCACTTTGAGAGAAGGAATACAATTGACGATATAATCGATTTTCGCCTGGCGCAAATCGGTCATGTGCTGATGGTTGTTGGGGTCAGTCGATATGGCACCAGTTAAAGAATCTTTTTCGAGACCACCCAACCGATGCATGAAACCTTCCATACCCGGTATAGCCCAATAACGGACAGATGTTTTAGGGTCACGTTTATACGGCCTCCAGTTTTCAGCAAGCATTTCCGGTTTCACATAGTTGGGGGTAATGTCAGGATATTCCTCCATATGAGGAATGCACCAAGCTGAAGAACCGTTTGCGATGAACGCATCGGAGAGCAAAATCACCGGAGTCATATGTTCCAGGGCAATTTTTGCAGCAGCAAAAGCCATATCGAAACAATTGGTCGGTGTAGAAGCGGCTAATACGACAACCGGAGACTCACCATTACGGCCGTAAAGAGCCTGCAGTAAGTCGGTCTGTTCCGATTTGGTAGGAAGACCTGTCGAAGGGCCCCCACGTTGCACATCAACAATAACGAGAGGCAGTTCGGCCATGACAGCAAGACCTATAGCCTCACTCTTCAAAGCCAATCCCGGACCCGAAGTCGAAGTAGCGGCCAAATTACCGGCAAAACTAGCCCCAATAGCCGTACATATACCGGCAATTTCATCTTCGGCTTGTACAACCTTCACTCCAAGATCTTTCCGTTTAGCCAATTCGTGAAGAATATCACTGGCAGGAGTGATAGGATAACTACCCAAGAAAAGGGGGCAACCGGACTTTTCCGAAGCGGCAATAAGTCCCAAAGCGGTAGCCTTGTTCCCATTAATTTCCGTATAAAGGCCTTTTTGTGAATTACCCGTCTCAATATGATAGGTAGTTACTGAAGCATGAATATTTCCTCCGTAGTTATACCCGTCGACCATCACCTTGATATTGGCTTCAAGCAACGAAGGTTTTTTTGCGAATTTGTTTTGTAACAGGTGTTCCACCTGGTCAAGAGGGCGATTGAACAACCAACAAACAAGCCCTAAAGCGAACATATTTTTGCAACGCAAAATAGCTTTGTTGTCAAGGCCCGAATTAGCAAGAGAATCTTTTACCATTGAAGTAATGGCAACAGGAACAAGTTGTTGCGTGACACCTAATTCAGCGAATGGATCATCTGTTTGAAACAAGGCCTTTTCAAGGTCGCTCTTCCCAAATGTATCTGTATCAAAAATAATAATGCCATCCGATTTCACATACTTTAGATTTGTCTTTAATGCCGCAGGATTCATTGTTACCAACACATCAGCCTTATCTCCTGGCATATAGACACCCTTTCCCAAATGTACCTGGAAACCTGACACGCCGCCCAATGTCCCTTGCGGAGCGCGTATTTCAGCAGGATAATCAGGAAAAGTGGATATTTCATCCCCGATAGCTGCTGAAACGTTAGAGAAGAGAGTCCCTACCAATTGCATGCCATCGCCTGAATCGCCCGAAAAACGGACAACTACATTTTCTAACTCTTTTACCAATACTTTCTCTGGCATAATATCCTATTTGTTTTAAGTTTACGCTGTATTTTCAGCTTTCTTCTTTACCCTTTAGTAAAAGGGGCTTTTTCCTCCTATCCCCTTTGTTTCAATCTGAAACAAAGGAAATAAAAAAAAATCATTGTCCAAAAAATTTTGATTTAAATTAGAGAGTCCAAAAATCCTCACTATGCTATGCAACCTTTCTTTTGAAGAAGCTGTTGCAATCGTTCGACCGCATTATCTATTTCACGACGAGATTCAAGCGAACCCGTATCGAATTTTAACCCTGCCTGTGCATAGAACGGCTCTCTAAAAGCGACCGTCTCTTCTATAAAAGAGTACAACTCTTTATCGTTTTTCCCCGATAAAATGGGACGGGAACTTCGGCCATTAACCAACCTCTTGTACAATTCATCTGTCGAAGCCTGTAAATAGATGCACACCCCGTGCGCATTCATATAGTCCATGTTATCGAAGAAACAGGGTGTTCCTCCTCCTGTTGCAATAATGACATCCTCAAAGTCAGAGACTTCATGAAGCAGGTTTTTTTCCATCTGTCGGAATTTCTCTTCGCCCTCTTTGGCAAAAATCTCCCGCACACTTTTTCGAAAACGGCCTTCAATATATTGGTCGAGATCAATAAAATCAATCTCTAATCGCTTAGCCAAGACTTTTCCCAAAGTCGTTTTCCCAGCCCCCATGAATCCTATAAGAAAAATACGTTTCACCATATACTTCGTTATCTGCATTTTTAGAGGAATCCGTTTTTCAAATCTTTTCCTGCCACAAAACCCTTTCCCGTGATTCCCCGCAAAAATAAGCCATTTTGCAAAAACACCATAATTAATGGCTACATTTGTCGAATAAAAGGGAATTGAAATGGGGAAACCAAAATACTATACTGTCTGGGAAGGTGTTTCACCCGGAGTATATGACTCCTGGAAAGAGTGTCAATTGCAGGTAAAGAATTACTCGGGAGCCAAATATAAAGGATTCGCCTCGTGCGAAGAAGCCACAAAAGCCTATGAAGAAGGCTTTTCCGCCTATTATGCCAATCCGACACGTTCCTCCAAAGCTATCGATTCTCCTAAAACGGACTATCCTGAATGGATTTATGATTCCATAGCCGTGGATGCCGCATGCTCCGGGAATCCCGGTCCGATGGAATATAGGGGAGTATATGTACGTACAGGGAAAGAATTGTTTCGAATAGGACCATTGCCCGACGGGACCAATAATGTAGGAGAATTTTTGGCTTTAGTACATGTATTGGCCCTACTGAAAAAAAACAACAGCAACCTGCCCATCTGTTCCGACAGTCGGAATGCCATCACATGGGTACAACACAAGCAATGCAAGACCAAATTAGCCCATACAAATAGGAATGAACCCATATTCGACCTTATATCTCGGGCCGAAAAATGGTTACAAGAAAACGACTATACTAATCCCATCATCAAATGGGAAACCCGTAAATGGGGGGAAATACCCGCCGATTTCGGAAGGAAATAGAGACTTCAGAACACTTTATTTTTTCCTGTTGTTGCGAGGGTGATGGGAGAGGATTTCATTACGCAAAAGGGTTTTGTCGAGATGTACATATATCTCTGTAGTCGTAATATTTTCATGGCCTAACATTTGCTGTATAGCCCGCAGATTGGCACCCCCTTCCAGCAAGTGGGTGGCAAAACTATGTCGCAACGTATGCGGACTGATATTTTTCTGTATGCCACAAGCCCTGGCCCGCTCTTTCAGGATATTAAAGACCATGACCCGACTTAAGTGTCCCCCCCGACGATTGAGAAAGAGAATATCCTCATCCCCTTTTTGGGGTGTTAAATGACAACGGTCTTGCAAATAATACTTTATTTCACGTAAAGCACTCTTTGAAATGGGAACAAGACGTTGCTTGCGGCCTTTACCTTCCACAAGAATATATTCCTCTTCAGAATAAATTTGTGAAATACGCAATCCGACCAATTCAGACACCCGCAACCCACAACTATACATTGTCTCGATAATAGCCCGATTGCGCTGACTTTCAGGCTTGGATCTATCGAAAGAATTGATGATGGTATCTATCTCTTCGACCGTAAGAATCTCCGGAAGTTTCCGACCCAATTTCGGCCCCTCTATCAACTCCATAGGATCATTATCCATATATCCCTCCAGACGCAGAAATGTATAGAATGACCTCAATCCCGACAAAATACGGGCCTGAGAACGGGGTTGAATGTTGAAATCCTGCAAATGACAAATGAATTGCGCTATATCGGCATTGGCCAATTGAGCAACAGAAGGTGTAGCATCAGAAGAAAGATATTGGAAAAGCTTGAACGTATCTCGCAAATAACCATCTATAGTATTGTCCGATAAACCTTTTTCGAGTTTCAAATATCGGGCAAACAACTTCAAGGGCTCTGAATGGCTAACAATCATCATTTTATTATGCTATCTTTCACAATCTTTTTTGTACTTTTGCCGTAAATACAATTGCAACTGATTTATACACAGTTTCAATCAGACAAGACAAAAATACAAAATCATTTGATTTATGGATATCTGGATTATCAATGGGCCGAACCTAAATTTGTTGGGAAAACGCGAGAAAAGTATCTACGGAGAGCAATCTTTTGAGACCTATCTTGAGACATTGCGTGCCCGTTATCCCCAACATACGATTCACTATTACCAATCGAACATCGAGGGCGAATTGATAAATAAAATTCACCAATACGGTTTTTCTCCTGTAGGTATCGTTCTCAATGCCGGAGCATATACCCATACATCTATTGCCCTTTCCGATGCCATTCGATCCATCCAGGCACCTGTAATTGAAGTACATATTTCGAATATCCATGCCAGAGAATCGTATCGACAGGTTTCAATGATTGCGGCGGCTTGCCAGGGATCAATCATTGGATTTGGGCTTGATTCCTATCGTTTGGCAGTAGAAGCTCTCATCGGAATAGCGGATAGTAAACATCTCTGATTATGGAAGTCACCAAGCAAACAAAAATCGTCGCCACGGTTTCGGATAAACGTTGCGACGTAGATTTTATACGGGCCCTTTACGAAAACGGCATGAATGTGGTGCGCATGAATTCCGCACACCTCGATGCCGAGGGATTCGACCGCATCATAAA
>JAJQIP010000109.1:0-1959 GCA_021199145.1 Porphyromonadaceae bacterium
AGCACACTGATGAAGATGGTGTAAACCAGATACATGGAGAATTTTGTCCGCTCGGCCATGGCTCCCGAAACGATGGTGGCCGAAGTGGCGCAAAAGACGGTTTGGAAGACGAGGAATCCCTCGATAGGCAGACCGTTGTCTATAATCTCGTTCATCACTTCCAGATTGAAGAAATGGGGTATTCCGGCGAATTTGCCGACACCGAACATCAGACCGAAGCCGACGAACCAATAGAGAAGCGACCCGAAGGAGAAATCAACGAAGTTTTTCATCAGGATATTGGCGGTATTCTTCGTCCGGGTGAACCCTGCCTCTACCAAGGCGAAACCGGGTTGCATCCAAAACACCAGCATAGCCGCCAAAAGCATCCATACGGTATCCAGCGAAGTGGCCATCTCGGCAATGGACAGGAAGGAAGATCCCTCTTCCGGCACCTCTACGACTTCTGCGACTTCTTGAGCGGCGGCACCCGAAGCAAAGAGGGTGACCATCGCCAGAAGAGCGATATATTTTATCTTTTTCATAACCTATTTACTTAAACAATCATTAATCCTATAAATCACAATCTTTTTTATTTTTCCTGTTCGGCATTGTACAAGGCAATGTCGCCGTGTTCACCGGTACGTATCCGTACCGCATCTTCTATCGGCATGACGAAGATTCGTCCGTCTCCTATCTCTCCCGTATAGGCGGCCTTAGCTATAGCCTTTACGGTTTTGTCCACATTCTTGTCACGCACGACGAGCAGAATCATCGTTCTCTCAATAAAACTGGTATCGTACATCACACCCCGATAGATGCGGGCCTGGCGGGACTTCCCCACCCCCCGTACATCGTAGTAGGAAAACCACTCTATATCGGCTTCAAGCAAGGCGTCTTTCACCTCTTCGAACTTGGTTTTACGAATGATTGCTTCTATCTTTTTCATCTTTAACTATTGTTTTATTTTTAAACGGTTTTTTATCTAAAAAGAGAGCCCGAATACTAAAAAAGCGTCATCGCTGACCGGTGAGAAGATGGCCTGTACCCAAAGGGTAGTCTCGAAATTCTTGAAAAGGGTGAAACTTTTCGCCGCTTTCACCGACACATCTGTCACGTTGAACGAGTCGTCATACATCCCCGACCAGGGAGTGATTCCCATACCGACACTGCAATCCACCCCTTTGATGCCGAAGGCGTAATCAAGGCCGATGTAGGTCGAGTAATCCTTGTTCTTGTCCGAACCGTAGAAAATCGTGTTCCAGGTCACCGACAAAGGGAAAGAGAGTTCGCCGAAGTCATACCCCACACTTCCTTCAAAGTAGTGGCAATTGCCGGTAGCTCCCTCCTTTTTCCCCCAAGCGGAGAAGTAAGGATGCCCCTCACCGGTCCACCAGTAGTCCGTTGCGCCTACCGTAATTCCTTTTATGGAATAGGTGAGGCTCAAGTCGAACTCTTTGGGAGCGTCAATCAATCCCGAGAACGTCGTGCTTCCCCACGCGCCTATGGAAAGGCCACACACATCAAACGAGAGATAGGGTTGTATGCTCGCTCCCGTCTGACGGGCGCCACGCCAGATATAACTGCTTACCACATCGGCACCGACCGATACGGACATGCCTTTATCTTCGTTAATATTTATCTCTTCGGCCCGCATATTCATGCCAGACAATGCGATTATCCCCGTAACCCATAGGGATATATATTTTTTCATAACAAATCTTCTTTTTCATATTAACCTTAAATTTTTAAAAAACCATTCCTATGATAGCGGTTCACCGATGTGATACATCGCTATCTCTACCTATTCTCACTTTTATCCCCTTAGAAGGGGATTTGGGCCTTTTTACCCACCGGCCGAAGGGCTGTTTTTTTCATAATAACAATCTTTTTTAGTTTACTGGCAAGAAAGGTTTCTATTTTATCAGCTGATTTTCCACTGTTTGATACGTTCCACGGCCTCTTTTACCTCCTCTTTGT
>JAJQIP010000109.1:1969-6032 GCA_021199145.1 Porphyromonadaceae bacterium
CCTCTTTGTCCCCGAAGGCGGTCAAGCGGAAATACCCCTCCCCGCCTGGGCCGAAGCCCACACCGGGGGTTCCCACCACATGACATTCGAAAAGGAGTCGGTCGAAGAACTTCCACGAATCGATGCCGCCCGGAGTCTTCAGCCAGATATAGGGAGCGTTCACGCCTCCATAGGTCCGCAGACCTATCGAGGAGAGCCCCTCACGGATTATCTTGGCGTTATCCATGTAGTAGGCGATGTTCGCCCGTATCTCCCGTTGCCCTTGTGGGGTATATATCGATTCGGCCGCCCGTTGTACGATATAGGCCGTACCGTTGAATTTCGTACTCTGCCGGCGGTTCCACAGGCGGTTGAGATCTACCTTCTCCCCGTTGGAACAGTAGGCGTTCAACTCTTTCGGCACGACGGTATAGCCGCACCGCAATCCGGTGAATCCCGCCGTCTTGGAGAAGCTGCGGAATTCAATGGCCACCTGCTTGGCGCCCCGTATCTCATAAATGCTGTGCGGCACATCCTTTTCCGAAATATAGGCTTCATAGGCCGCATCAAAAAGTATCAGTACATCGTTTTTCAAGGCATAGTCGACCCACTTTTTCAGTTCGCTTTTGGTCAGGGCCGTTCCCGTAGGATTATTTGGATAACAGAGATAGATGATATCGGGTTTCTCTTTCGGCAGTTCGGGAATGAAGTCGTTCTCGGCGCAGCAGGGAATGTAGGCGATATTGCTCCACCGGCCATCGGGCAGCAAGTCTCCGGCTCGGCCCCCCATCACGTTGCTGTCTACATAGACCGGATAGACAGGGTCGGTAATCGCCACTCGGTTGTCTTTGCCCAGTATGTCACCGATATTCCCCGTGTCGCTCTTCGCCCCATCGCTGATAAACACCTCCGAGGGACTAAGGCGCACGCCCAACGATTCGTAATCATACTTTATAATCGTATCTATCAGGAAGCGATACCCCTGCTCCGGACCGTAGCCCCGAAAAGTGGCGGCATCGCCCATCTCATCGACAGCCTTGTGCAGAGCCGCAATGACAGTCGGCGGCAGGGGGCGGGTCACATCGCCTATCCCCAGCCGTATGACATGCGCTTCGGGATGTACCAATTTGAAGGCGTTCACCTTACGGGCAATCTCAGTAAAGAGATAACTCTCAGGAAGTTTCAGAAAATGTTCGCTTACTAATGCCATACCTTTTAAACCTATTTTTTACTTTGTTGCATTTTATATTATAGAGAGAAGGGTCATAAGAGCCACTCTCCCGTGAAAACGGTCACAGCCTCTCCTGTCAGATAGACACGATTGTCGTTTCTCCACTCCACCTCAAGCTCACCGCCTAAAAGGTGCAGACACACTTTCCTGTCGGTCAGCCCGTTCAACACGGCGGCGACTAAGGTGGCACACGCCCCCGTTCCGCACGCCATTGTCTCGCCGCTTCCCCGCTCCCATACCCGCATTCGGATTTCCGAGGGAGAGAGTATCTCGGCAAACTCTATATTGCAACGTTCAGGGAACAAAGCGTGACATTCTGCTACGGGACCCACGCCACACACATTCACATCGGCAAGCCGGGGGACGAAAATCACGGCATGCGGATTTCCCATCGACACACAGGTCATGGTGTAGACACGCCCCTCAAGGGAGATGGGTTCAGCCACCACCCGAGTTCCGGGCAACTTCACCGGAATGAGTGCCGGGTCAAGCACCGGCTCTCCCATGTCGACACACACCGACGATACTTTCCCGTCAGCCACCGACAACTGCAGCCGTCGGATACCCGCCAGGGTTTCCAACGAGATTTCCCGCTTCTCGGTAAGACCGTTGTCATATACATATTTGCCGATACAACGGGAGGCGTTTCCGCACATCTGGGCCTCCGAACCGTCGGCATTGAACATACGCATACGGAAGTCGGCCACCTTCGACGGCATTATCAGCACGAGGCCGTCCGAACCTATACCGAAATGGCGATCGCTCATGCGTACCGCCAACTCTTCCGGCCGCTCTATCGACTCCTTTGTACAATCGATATATACATAATCGTTGCCCGCTCCGTGCATTTTGGTAAATCGCATTCTGACTATCTTTATGCTATGATAAATTCGTTATTTATGTCTTTTTGCCACTTATTTTCTGCAAAAATAATCATAATGACAAATACAAACAATAGAATGCAGTCTATTTGTATAGTATAGCGGCATATCTGACATATTTTTCGATTTTATCATAATTATATTACTATTTATTATAATTTTATCAATTATCATTACAATTTGACAATTTGAAAACTATTTTACAAGCAAAAGTTTTTACAAAGTTACAAAAAAGTTTCCTTCCCCCACTCATCCCGTTAAGGCTCTCCTGCATAGTCGAACCAATCGAAATCGGCCGTAGAGGTATCCTGCTGCCGACTCTGGGCAAACAGACCGAGATAGATGCCCGTAAAACCGCCGGCCGTCTCCGAACTCAGGAAGCGGGTATCCATACTCCCCACACTTTCGTACTGCGCTCCATCCAAAGAATAGCGGTAACTGTATCGGTCGTTTTTCCCCTCCACACGCAGATAGACAATATTCCCCTCTAAAGGAATCTCCGCCTCTCGGTGATGCAGGAGTCCCAACCGGTAATTCAGCGTCAGGAAAGCCCCCTCCTCCCGACGGACCACAGAGAGGTCGTAACGGTAGTCCGTCGACATATAGGTGGTGATGCCAGCCTCCGCTCCCTCCTGCAAACCGCTGAAATCGAGTAGCGTGGTTGCACTGAAAGAGATATCTTCCTGACGACGGCCCAAGAAAACGGGCGAGTCCGGTTGGTCAAGCGTCACCGTAGAGGCGTGCAGACGAAGCCACCCCGGGCGCTCGCTCAGGGTAATCTCTTCGGGGTGTGGCCGGCACAACGTGTTCCATTCATCCCCCAGAACCTGCTCGGTGAAATCATCTCGGACAGGCGGTGTGGGAAACTCCACCGAAGGCAATGTGGGGCAATCCATCTCCAAAGAGACCGTCCCGTCACCGTTCACCACAGGCCACCCCTCCTCGTTCCATCGGACGGGAGCCAGATAGGTTTCCCGCCCCAACAGATGATGATTGTACGATTGGGGACGGAACGCCAGAAAGACCATCCACCACGACCCGTCGTGCGCCTCTATCAAGTCGGCGTGACCGGTACCCTGAATGGGACTGTGTGCCCCGCTGGCGTTGGCATGAGTCAATATGGGGTTGGCGGGATTGCTCTCATACGGCCCGTACAAGGAGCGGCTTCGGGCAATCGTCACTTTATGCCCGTACTCCGTTCCCCCTTCGGCAATCATCAGGTAATAATACCCATCCTTTTTGTAGAGATGGGGGCCTTCGGGATAGCGTCCGCCCGTACCGCCCCACAGCACATGAGGCTCGGAGAGGAGTTCCCCCGTAAGGATATCTATCTCGCACACCTGCAGCAAATCGTCCGAGGTCGAGAGGAAATAGCACCTCCCGTCGTCGTCGAAAAAGAGGTCAGGGTCGATGCCGGGACGATTGACCCATATCGGGTCGGACCACTCCTCGGCCGGATTATCCGTATAGACATAGAAATTCCCTCGGTCCGACACATTGGTCACCATATAGAACCGCCCTTCGTGGACTCGAATCGTCGGGGCGTAAATTCCGCCTCCAAAGGTAGCCCTGTCCAACTTCAGTTGCGACTCTCGGGTGAGACAATAGCCTATCGATTCCCAATGCACCAAATCCTTGCTGTGGTGAATCGGCACACCGGGGAAATACTGGAAACTGCTGTTCACCAAATAGTAATCATCCCCTACTCGGCAAACACTGGGGTCGGGATGAAAACCCGGGAGTATGGGGTTTCGGAAGCCTTGCCCGCAGAGCGACACCACCGATGCGCAAAAGGCCAAAACCAACGATACGACTCTCTTTCGCCTCATTTTCTACCCTCCTCGTTCGAAATCGGATACACACAAAGATAGGGAAAATTTCTCCTTGCTGAAAAAGAAATATCGAGACAGAATTCGCCGGCTTAATCGTAAACAGTGTTCCGTTTATTGCAAGGTGCAATAAATTATATATC
>JAJQIP010000160.1 GCA_021199145.1 Porphyromonadaceae bacterium
TCCCCATGCTCCCCATCCCCAATAGTAGGGGGCGTAATAGTCCCAATACCACGGGTCTGGATATCCGTAGACGTATGATCCGTTGATATAGATATCCCCGTCGAAAGAGTCTACATAATAGACCGTATTATAGGCAGAGTCGGTAAGGTGAATGATAAAATCAGGGTCGTGGAATTTCCGTATGCGTTCGGCGTATTCGAGGTCACTCTTTGTGCCATAATATCCGATGAGGTAAAAGCCGACTTCCTCATCTTCAGAAGCCGTGTCTTCCACTTCTTCTCCTTCTTCTTCATAGGGAGTTTCCGTTGTGGAGGTATAGCGGCGGTTATAGGCATCGACATCCCACACACTGTCAGGGACATATGCATCTGCCGCTGCAGAAGCATAGACCGCTGTACTGGCGGGTTGCACCACTTCTTCTGTTTGACTTTTGACAGTCTTCTCTGTCTTTTTGGAAGAACTCGGTCGTCTGTACAAGTCATCTTGATATTGGGCTACCGCTGTAAAGGGAAGCATGGCGATAACGAAAAGGACCGATAAGCTGCAGACAATACTTTTCATACTAGATTCCTCCTTGTTTGAGGTCGATTTCCTATTTTTGATAGGAATTTTGCGACAAAATTTATTTCTCCACATACAAAGATAGTGGATTATCCGTAAAAAATTGTCAATGAAAAGTGAATATTATAGAAATCAGCCTTTCAAAGAGGTTTTTTGTCGATTATACGCGGACGGGCGAAGTGTTTCGACTCGGTATCCGGCAGAGTCGTACGGACTGAGGTTGTGGAGACGTTCGTCTGTAAATCGAATTCTACAAACTCTTCGTAAGAAGCCTCTGCTCCTGTACCTACTTGGATGACTTTGTCGTAGAGCGCTTGCCGTGAGGGGGCGTTGAATCCGTTAATGTTGTCCCTCATCATGCTTTCTGCGGAAGGACGGTACACCCCGTAAGGATAGGTGCAGGCCCCTTCGTATATGTCTATATCTTCCTCGGCGTAACGGCTATCGTTCAGGAATGTCGACCAAAGGACTTCACTCTGGTCGTCGGTGAAGTCCACGTTTTGCGCCCAACCGTAACTCTGCAGGGATTTTGTCGATTCTATTTCCGAATCGGGTATGGTGCCGTTTTCTTCGTAAGCATATTCATCCTCCAGTTTGGCAAAACCGTGTCCTATGGCTTCGTGTACAAGAACCCGGCGGAAATAATCACTTTCCTGACCGTAAATAATCGGGCAGTAAGCGATGGCAAAGTCTGCCACGTTGTTATTGAAGGAGTACCAGTAGGTGGTGCCGGCATAACTTGTCGTGTTCAATATCACGACAGCCAATGTCTCCAACAAATCGATGCCATCCACACATTCGGCATACTCCATGACAGCATCGCTGTTCCCAGAAATGCCTGTACTTCCGCCTCCTTCCAATTCGCAGCTGAAAACCGTATTGTGGCCATGCCCGAACTGATTCTCAGCTGAGACGGCGGTAACGGCATAGACATTGAAATAGCCCTGGAGCGACTTAATCGGTTCTTCGCTGAACAGATGGGAATAGGCGATATCCATAATATCATCGTAATACCCTGATTCTATTTCGCTTGCCGTAAATCCATCCCCCATTAGGACAATAGGAATTCCGTCGCCTTTGGTCGCTGTCTGGAGGGTACGAACCGATTTGTCCACGGCGTCGCCTTCTTCCGTTCCGACACCTTTCTGGATGACCGTAGCAGATGCTAATATCTCCAATTCATCGTTGTTTTCCACAAAATAGATATGAGCGGTCCGGATAGAGGTCGTGGAATTGGGCTGGGCGGTCAAGCGGATGACGTACTCTATGGTTTCGCTTGTCGAACGGGACTGCCGGTTTGTCAACCAGGTCGAATTGTCAGAGTAGACGCTGAAAGCTCCCGACTCATCCATGTTGGAAGAGAAGTAGATATCCAAATCGCCCCCTTCGGCAGGTAGGGTGTAGCTGGACTCTTCCACCTCAATCCAATTGGCATAGTCCTGTTGCACGGTGATTTTTTCGGATAATGTTCCCGATGTGAGGGTTACCGTTGCCGTACGGATTTCTTTGGTGTCGTTTTTAGTGATGGCTGTGAACGTGAGTTCTACCATACCGCTATTGCCGCTTGTGGGGGAGACGGTCAACCACTCGTCCGAACTGGTGGCTGTCCATGTATAGGTACTGGTGAAGGTGAATGTGGCTTGAGCCTCTTTTTGACTATCCAAAACAATCTCTCCCGGGTCTGTGAAAGAAAATTTAGGGATGATATCGTCATCGCTGCAAGCAGCGAGGAGCGTGAAGAGAAAAAGGAAAATCCACCGATTGGCTTTCATGATATTATTCTTTCAAAAACGGAGTATTTTTCATATTCCAACTGTCCGCCTTTCAAATATTTTTGGAAGAATATAGGCCGATAGATGGGAATTTGTTCACTTTATTTTCTGATGGGTTAAAGGTACGATTTTTCTCCCTATTGCCGAGCCGTTCGAAAAAGAAATATTTTTCAGGCTTCCACCCAATCCCCGTTCTTTTTGATGAGGTCGATGAGATGGGTCACCGCCTCGCTTTCGGGAATATTTTTCTCTACACACACTTTCCCTTTATAGAGACTGATACGCCCTTTCCCCGCACCTACATAGCCATAATCGGCATCGGCCATTTCGCCTGGGCCGTTGACAACACAACCCATAATGCCAATCTTTAATGTTTTGAGATGGGTGGTTGCCTCCTTTATTCTGGCGATGGTGTGTGTCAGGTCGAATAGGGTACGTCCGCAACTGGGACAGGAGATATATTCGGGTTTGCTCATCCGCTGGCGTGCCGCCTGTAAAATGCCGTACATGCAGGACGTAATTTTTTCAGGAGAAATATCTCCTTCGTTTCGTAACCAGATACCATCGGCAAAACCATCCAGCAACAGTGTCCCAAAATCGGCCGCCGCTTTCAGTTGCAACGTTTCCAGGGAATTCTCACGGTAAGAGAGTTGAAGGATGACCGGTACGTGAATCTCTCTTTCTAGCAATTCGTGGAAAAAAGCCCGACATTCGCCTACGGGGTTGATGTGTCGGGTGGTCAGCACAACAATCGTGTTTGGCAGGGTAGCTATAAGATTCCACAGATTGTCGTTCATTTCAGGATAGGAGAGTCGCAGAAATGTCGGTTGAGCCGTTGAAATGTTCCTTTGCTGCAATTCGTCTGCCGTAAGGAGTGGCATTGCTGTCGGGAAGTGGTCTTTTTGCGATGAAAAGGCGCAGATTGATGCCGTTCCTTTGTCGTATAGAAAATCGGGCTGCAGTTCTCCTTGCGAAACAGTATCGGAGATTGTGACAGGAATTTTTCCGCCTCCGATGCTTCCTACGGCCCTGCTCATCCGTCGTTTCATACGAAGGGGGTCGAACGCCTTGGCTGTTCTCCCTTCGATATGGGGATGGTTCGCCCGAGATAAGAGATAATCGACCAATTGGCGGGCTACCGGAATTTCCGCTTCGGGAGCCTCGCTCAACGAAACCCGTATGGTATCTCCTATGCCGTCGGCCAGCAACGTGCCGATGCCTACGGCCGATTTTATACGGCCATCTTCCCCTTCTCCGGCTTCGGTGACCCCCAAATGTAGGGGATAGTGCATATCTTCGTCATTGAGGGTTTTTACCAATAGCCGTACCGCTTTTACCATGACGACTGTATTGGAGGCTTTGATGGAGACGACCACATTGTCGAAATGTTCCTCCCGGCAGATTCGCAGAAACTCCATGCACGATTCCACGATACCTTCGGGAGTATCTCCGTAACGGCTCATAATCCGTTCGGACAGCGACCCATGGTTTACACCGATGCGTATAGCCGTGTGGTGTGCCCGGCAGATGTCCAGCAGTCGGACAAACCGGTCTCGTAATCGTTGCTTTTCGGCCGTATAATCCTCTTCGGTATATCCGTCGGTGCCGGATATACCTTTTTTTTCGATGAAATTGCCCGGATTGATACGCACTTTCTCCACTATGCAGGCAGCTACCTCCGCCACATGGGGATTAAAATGGATATCGGCAATCAATGGTGTGTGGTATCCCCGACGATGTAATTCTTCCTCAATAGCCGCCAAATTTTCCGCTTCACGAGTACCTTGTGCCGTAAGTCGTACATAGTCGGCCCCCTTTTCGATGATACGTATACACTGTTCCACGCTTGGCCCTGTTTCCTGCGTGGGGGTATTGGTCATCGATTGAATGCGTATGGGGTGATTTTTGCCCAAAGGGGTATTGCCTATCTGCACCTCGGAGGAAAAACGACGGGTATAGTTAAAGAAATCCATAGTGAACAGAGATTAAGTAACGGGAGGAGCGGACGGTTAATCTTCAGTTGGTTTTGAACGGGTATTTCACCTGAGAAAGTTTCTCGTTCGCCTCGACAATTTTCTTAGCCAAACCCTTTTTATAGGTTTTCAGTTTTTCAAAAAGCCGTTTATCGCCCGAAGAAAGTATCTGTATGGCCAATATGGCGGCATTGAGAGCACCGTTGATGCCGACAGTCGCTACCGGTATTCCCGGGGGCATTTGTACGATGGCTAAAAGTGCATCCATACCCTCGAGCGTCGAGTTGATAGGTACACCGATGACCGGCAGGGGGGTTGACGCTGCAATGACACCAGGCAGATGGGCTGCCATTCCTGCGGCGGCAATGATTACTTTGATGCCTCTGGCTTCTGCCCCCTTGGCAAATATCTCCACTTCTTCGGGGGTACGGTGTGCCGACAAAGCGTTCATTTCGAACGGAATTTCAAAGTCGTTTAACAGTTGTGCGGCCTTTTCCAATACGGGTAGGTCGGAAGTACTACCCATGATGATGCTTACAATAGGATTCATATGACGAGTTTAGAAGTTTATAAAGAAAATAAATTATAGTGGAAGGCAAGAGAGGCAAGCGGTGTACATGCAATCCCGCATACCCATCCTGTCAGGGTTTGGGCCAATGTATGCCGGTCGAGCAGTTGGAGCGCCGTACCCATCAGACCCGTTATTATGATGACAGCGATGAATAGACCTATGGGGAGGGGAGAGTAGATGAAAAGCATCATGACAATCAACCCCATCAAGGAACCCAATCCGCTCATGATGAAACTGATGCGCCATCCGCTTGTGTTGATAATCCATACGATGGCGGTCGATAAGGCGGCACAGACGAAATAACTTTGCGCCCATGTCGGCAGACTGAGTCGGCGCAGGTATAACATGGCAAAAATCAAGAATATGGCATAGAGAAGCATCTCGGTATGGCGGGTATGAGGCTTGTCAGCCTGCACGAAGCCGAAAGAGATGTGGAGGAGTAGCGGTAAGAGACAGGAAAAAAAGAAGATACCTCCTACGATGAGTAGTCGTATCGAGAGAGGAAGTATTTCGAGAAAAGTATAAGAGACCCAGATAATCCCGCCATAAGTAGGCAAGAGGTAAGGGTGAAATAAAACGGATATTATTTGTGCTGCTTTTTTCATGTTGTCGGTTATATGATTTTCCGTAGACGTGCTACGGGCACTCCTAATTGTTCACGGTATTTTGCCACGGTACGGCGGGCAATGGCATACCCTTTTTCTTTTAATAAATCGCACAATTTATCATCGGTGAGAGGCGCATGTTTGTCCTCATTCCCGATATACTCCTGCAATATTCTCTTTATCTCCCGTGCGGAAATTTCCTCTCCCGCATCGTTTTGCATCGATTCGGAGAAGAAGTATTTCAAGGGGTATATGCCGAAAGGTGTCTGTACGTACTTGTTGCTTGTCGCTCGTGAAATCGTGGATATGTCATATCCTGTCTGTTCGGCAATATCCCGTAAGATTAAGGGCCGTAGGCGGCTCTCATCGCCTGAAAGGAAAAATTCACGTTGCCAGTTGAGTATCGCCTGCATGGTAGAAATCAAGGTCTGTTGCCGTTGTTGTATGGCATTGATAAACGATTGGGCCGTATCGATTTTTTGTTTGATGAAGAGCAGTGCATCCCGTTTTTCCCGTGTCTGATTCGCTTTGTTGCCCATGTAGTCGCTTAACATTTCATTGTAATTACGGCTGATTCGTAGTTGTGGAATATTGCTGTTGTTGAGCGACAAGATAAGTTCGCCTTCGTTTTCATCAACGGTGAAATCCGGATTGATATGGGTAAGGCTTTCTGTGAACAGGTCGTTCCAACTGCTTCCGGGTTTGGGATTGAGTTGGGAGATCTCTTGTATAGCCGTTTTCAATTCACTTTCCGAAAGGTTCAGTTGCCGTTGTATCTTTTCGTAGTGGCGTTTGCTGAACGGCTCGAAAGCCTTATCGACAATATCGTATGCGATTTGTGCCGATGAGTTTTCCCGCATACGTTCGAGTTGTAGCCGCAGACACTCTTGTAGGGTTGAAGCTCCTACGCCCGCCGGGTCAAAATCCTGAATGATTCGCAAAAGTTTTTCCAATCTTTCGACAGGCACGTCAATACCCGTTTGAAAAATCAGGTCATCGGATATGGCCGGCAGAGTACGTTGCAGGTATCCGTTATCATCAATATTGCCGATGATGTATTCCGCTATCTGACGATCCTCTTCCGGGAGATTCCGTAAGCGGAGCTGTTCGAGCAAGTAGTCATGGAATGTCGTTCCTCCGGCGATGGGAATCTCCTCTCGGGGTGCGTTTATATCGGGAAGTTCACGGTCGAGATAGGCGGGAACATCATCATCGTTGCTATAGTCGCCCATCATCAACTCTTCGGTACTCTCTTTGGATAACGGTTCTTCCCCCTCTTCACCCATCGAATCCATTCCTTCTTCCTGAGAAGAAATATCCTCACCCTCTTCGAGGGCCGGATTATCGATAAGCTCTTGTTTTATTTGCTCTTCCAGTTCTATTTCCGACAGTTCCAGCAGACGTATCGACAATATTTGTTGGGGCGACAGGGTCTGTCGTTGTTGTTGCTGGAGCTTTTGACCTTGTTTGAGCATGATTCCGCTATTAGGCGTATTCCACGAACGAAGGTAGCGCATTCCTCTGACTACGCCAATATTTTCAACATCTTTTTCCGCAAGTCTTCTTCGGGGTCAATAAGGTAGGCGTGGAATCCGGCCCTTTCGGCCCCTTGAATATTGGCTTCGAGGTCATCGATAAAAATGGATTTTGAGGGATCTTCTTTACTATCCTCAATCACTTTGTAGTAGAAATCATCATTCGGCTTCAGCGCATGAATTTCGTGTGACACGTATATTTTGTCGAAATAATCATCCACTGTCAGGCCCTCATCCCGAAAAAGGACTTGACGGGTATAGTCGAAATGCGGAGCATTGGTATTGCTGACCATATAGAGGCGGTAGTGCTTCCGAATCTCCCTGAGCAGTTGCAATTTGTAGATAGGAACAATGCCTATAAGCAGATTCCAGGCCTCTTCTATTCGGCGATTATCGGTCTGGATATGAAGTATTTTCCGGAGAAAGTCAAAGAAAACGTCCTTTTCTATCCGTCCGGCTTCAAGGTTTTGCATCGCCGTTATAAATTCAGGAGAACGGAAGAGCACCTCGTTCGGACCAACGGCCCCCAGTTGGCTGAATTCTTTAAAACAACGTTCAAACTCCAACTGGAGAAGCACCCCTCCAAAATCGGTGAATACGGCCTCTATATCGGTTCGCATAGGCAGCAATCAATAGTTGAAACTACTACCGCCCAGGAATTCCCGCAAAAGAGAGGTTGACGGTATTTCAGCTTCACCGAGCGGCAAGAAGTAGTAGAGTTGTTTCAACAGATGTTTGGCCACATCGTATTCAGGACAGTTTTGGGGAACAGCCATCAAAGTGGGCACGGCCTGTTGCTTGATGACCGCCAGTTCGAACAGCAGGGAGGAGTTGAACATGGCATCGGCATTTTCCTGGTAGGGGAAAATCCATTTTTCTTCACCTTTGCGCACGCTGTTCCAGCGGGCAATGGTCTTTTGAGCCGAGGTGCCCCTGTACTTTTCGTCTCTGATAATACGGCGCAACAAGCGGTTGTCAGCGGTCGGTATCCAACTGTGGTCATCGATGGAAAGGGTTGTCAGGGCCGATACATAAATGAGGAATTTTTGGCTATCCTCAATCTGTGGTGTCAGAGCCGGGTTCAAGGCATGAATACCTTCTAAAACCAAAACATCTGACTCCTTCATTTTCAGCTTATTCCCCAAGTATTCCTTTTTCCCTGTTTCAAAATTATAGGTAGGAAGGCTGACCTCCTTACCTTGCAGGAGGTCGTTAAGCTGCCGGTTGAAGAGTTTCAGGTCGAGGGCATAGAGCGATTCATAATCGTAATCCCCGTTCTCATCCAAGGGGGTCTCTTCCCGTTCGACAAAATAGTTGTCGAGTGAAATGGTAATAGGTACCAACAGGTTGGTCATCAGTTGGATGGAGAGCCGTTTCGAGAAGGTTGTTTTTCCCGATGATGAAGGCCCTGAAATAAGAATGACACGAGCTCCTTTCTCCGGACCGTTATGCCGTTTGGTAATTTGGTCGGCAATGCGTGAAATCTGTTTTTCATGCAGAGCTTCAGTAATTTTTATCAAATCGCCCGACAGGGATTTGAGGATGGCCCGATTCATATCTCCGACATTGTTTAACCCAACAATCCCACTGATTTTGAGATTCTCCTTAAAGACATTAAACATCTTGTCTTGTCGGATTACCTCAGGAAGTTCATTGGGATTGCTCCTCTTGGGCGGAACAAGCAGCATGCCGTCGTGGTATTTTATCAAATCGAACACCTGCAGGTAGCCGGTCGAGGGGACTAAATAGTCGTAGTAGACATCGTAAAGGCCGTCAAGTCTGTAATAGGTGGCATAGAGGGGATTTATGGTCTCGATAAGGTCTATTTTATCGGACATATCTTGCGCCTTGAAATGCTCTTTGGCGACATCGGCTGTCGATTGTATACATTCGAAAGGCAGATTCTTCGCTATAATTTCCTGCATACGTTTTTTCAGGGAATGCACCACTTTTTCGGGAATTTCTCCCCGTTGACCCAAACAGCAGAAATAGCCGTTCGAGACGGAGTGCTCTATGCGGAGGCGTGTGCCGGGGTACAGTTCGGTAACCGCTTTGTATAGTACAAAGCAGAGTGAATGCACGTACATACGCATTCCCATGATGTGGGTGGCATCGGAAAAAGTGACCTGTTTGGGTTGGTATACACGGTAGGAGAGGTCTCGTGTGCGATTGTTCACTTGTGCGCACAAAACCGGATAAGGCAATTCAACTCCGGACATTTGGTAAATGGAAAGGAGAGAGGAGCCTTCTTCAACAAGGAGTGTTTTTCCGTTATTTTTGCAGATGATTTCCACTTGATTTTTCATGGTCGTAGAGTTTAGTCGGATAGGTTTATCGTAAGAAAACAAGGGCTAAGATAAGAAATTATTCCGAAAAGGCAATATCCGTGCGGGAATTAAAGGGTGAACTAATTCATGTAAAAAATTCTTGCAAAAAACTTTTGTATATTATACCTTTGTATAGTTAACATTTTATTCTATAGGAAACGCCCTTTTATTACAGAAATAATGTTGATTTTGGATTCAGCTCATAGAAAATAGAATGAAAATTTTGTGGTTAATTTATGTTTGACAGTTATTCTTCAACAAGGAATTATCCGTATTACAAGCTCATTGTATTATTAGCTGATTTATTAATCGTAAATGGCTTGTATTGGATATTGTATGCGCTATGTCGGTCGATGGCCTGGAATCACCTCGACTTGACTCATTATTCCTATTATGTGGTAGTGAATGTTTTCTATCTCATTTGCTTTAAGTTGGTAGGTGTGGTGGCATTCAATCGTTCTGTCAGGACAGAACATATCCTGGCGAAAGTGGTAGGCATCGTGTTTGACCATTGCCTCATTATGATTTTCCTTTCCTATGTAGGCGGCATCCTCGGGGTGACTTGGAAAATTCTGCTTGTCTATTACGTTTTTCTTTTCATTTTCCTTTTGCTCGAGCGACTCCTTTTGCGAGACCTCTTTCATCATTTGCGTATACAGAAAAAGGATGCCGTCAATGTGGTGATTATAGGCGATGGCAAGAACTTGCAGGAAATCGCATCGTTGATGGAGATACCCCTGTATGGGTGTAATCTGATGGGGGTCTTTTCCGATAAGGAGATTACCGGCTTCCCACCGACTGCGAAACGGTTAGGAAGTGTCACCGATGCTTTGAAGTGGCTGGAAGCGCACCAACAGCAGCATATAGGAGAACTATATTGTGGACTCTCCTCGGACCACATAGATGATATTCTGCCCCTTATTGACTACTGCGAAAGAAATGTAATCCGGTTTTATAGCGTGCCCAATTTCCAGAACTATTTGAGAAGGAATATGGTAACGGAGATGTTCAATGATATTGTGGTACTCTCCATACGTCAGGAACCGTTGGCGAATACGGCAAAACGTATTACCAAGCGGATTTTTGATATTATCGTTTCGGGCCTTTTCCTCTGTACGCTATATCCTTTTATATACATCTTTGTGGGGCTGGCCATCAAACTATCCTCCAAGGGTCCTGTCTATTTCAAGCAGGACCGTAACGGATTGGAGGGGAAAATCTTCAAATGTATCAAATTCCGTAGTATGAAGATTAATGAGGAGTGCGATACGATACAGGCTCAAAAAGATGATCCTCGGAAGACGAGGGTGGGGGATTTCCTTCGCAGAACCAATATAGACGAGCTTCCCCAGTTTATCAATGTTTTCAAAGGAGATATGAGTCTGGTCGGTCCTCGACCCCATATGCTTAAGCATACACAGGAGTACTCACGGGTTATAGACCGTTATATGGTGCGACATTTTGTGAAACCAGGCATTACCGGTTGGGCACAGGTGAACGGTTTCAGGGGGGAAACAAAAGAGTTGTCGGAAATGGTCTGCCGTATAGATGCGGATATCTGGTATATCGAGCATTGGACATTCTGGTTGGATATACGCATCATTATCAAAACCATCAAGAATATGTTGCATGGTGAAGAAAAAGCGTATTGATTTCCGCTATTATAAAAGAGAGTCCGATGATTTTACCATCGGACTCTCTTTTTTACATTTCCTCATCGTATGTCAAAGAGAGGGGAGAGTAGTCTCTTCCTCTTCTGTTTCACAGCCGAGAAATTGCATTTCAGCTTTTACCTTCTCGGGAGAGAAGGTAAAATAGGTACAAGTGGCTTTGGTACAAAGTTCCCCTTTGCAATTTTCTATAGTGGCTGCTATAGTGACAATGTTCCGCATCTGTTCCACAATGTGGGCCTGAAGAGTTATAAAAGGGTCGGTTGTGCTGATGGGTTTCAAATAGCGGGTTTCCATTTTTGACGTTACACCGGTTATCTGCAATTTACGCAAAACGACCCATGCACAGATTTCATCGAGCAATACGGCCTGTATGCCCCCATGCAGAGTATTGATCCACCCTTGATATTTAGCCTCCGGTTTCCATCGGCTCACAATATTTTCGCCATCTTCGTAAAATACCATTTTTACGCCGGCGTCGTTTCGTGGAGAACAGCCGAAGCAGCAATACCCCTCTTTATGCGACCATGGATTGATAATTTTCTTCATGACAGAGTTTTTATGAGGAAACCGTTTCTTTCTTTGGGGAATTTTATGAATATCCCCCGAGGGGATTGAAACGGTATTCACAAAAATAGCGATTCTTTTCCAAATAAGCTCTTTTCTATTCGGATATCTTTCCTACGCTTGAATTTTATCCCATTATTTGATTTGCCAATCTCCGGTCCCGTCTATTTTAGTGAGATGTGGTTGTTATTCCCCTCTTTTACGTCGCTGTCAGTCGCTTGATAGAAAACGGTGACAGGCTCTATCTGGATGCAATTGTCTATGTAGGCATCCGTTACGTGGTCGAAGGTAATCACAGGAAGTTCAGTCGGCTGTTTGGTCCGGACATTGTCAAAAATGGCTTTTTCACTGTTCCTACAAATCCAGGGGGAGCCTTTGCATACCGAAAAATCTACATTGTTGAAATAGATTTCCCGAGCCGTATCGATAATAAATCCCGTTTCGGCTTCCATATTGATATTGCTGAACGAGATATTCTGTACGGGCATCTCTTCAATACCGTTGATATAGCCGATTTGTTTTATATTTTTCCCCGTGATATTACTCAAATGGATGTTCCGGAAGATAGGAGTGCGTTCACTTACCGGTTCGACTTTCGATGTCTTGTCGTAGAAGAGGTCAAAAATAAAGGCGTTGCGTTGGATGTCGTGCATAACGATATTGTCAACACGGATTTGTTCCACAACACCGCCTCGTCCTCGGGAGGCTTTCAATCGGATTCCGGCTTCCGTACCATCGAATACACAGTTGGAGATGGTCACCCGTTTCACGCCACCTGACATTTCACTGCCGATAACCACTCCCCCGTGACCTGAAAGCATGACACAATTGGTAATGGTGATGTTTTCACAAGCTTTGCCGTATTTACGGCCGTCTTCATCCCGTCCCGATTTGATGGTAACACAGTCGTCACCCACGCTGATAAAGCAGTCGGAGATGCGTACATTACGGCATGAAGTGGGATTAATACCGTCGGTGTTGGGCCCTTTGGGATTTTTGTCAGGGTTGTTGATGGTTACGCCTTGTACCGTTATATTGTCACAAAAGGCCGGGTTGATAGTCCAAAAAGGAGAATTGATGATTTTTACATTTTCGATGAGGATATTGGAGCACTCGAAAAATTGAATAAAAGGCGGACGGAACATCCGGCGTTCGAGCGACCCTTTGTAATAGTCCGATACCTCAAGACCGGCATTGGCCTCTTCCCACATACGTTGCAGGTCACTCTTTTCCGAGTCGGGCAGTTTGCCACCATTCGCTTTCATCACTTCTTTTACCTCAGCTTCCCAACTCCACCATTTAAAGCCGTTCCCATCGAGAGTGCCCCGTCCCATGATGGTCAAGTTATCGGCATCGTGGGCGTAAATTAGCGGAGAGAGGCTGTTCATGACCGTCCCTTCCCAACGGATTTTCACGAAAGGCAGATAATCTTCAAAATTGTCCGAAAAACGGATAGTCGCACCCGATTCTATATAGAGGGTGATGTTGCTCTTCATTTCGATGGTAGCCGTGCTGTAGGTCCCTGCCGGGAAATAGATTGTTCCCCCTCCCTCTTGAGCCGCTTTATCGATGGTCTTATTGATTAATTCGGTACAAATCTTTTTACCAGTTGCATCCGCTCCCAACTTTTTTATATCATAGGTCTTTGCCCAAGAGAGCGATGAGAATGCGATAAATAGAGCATATAAAACAAGTCGCTTCATAGTGGAAAATTTAAGGATTAAACATTTCAAAAATAGGCATAAACTATGGAACGAGGGAGTATTTTCGTTCCGTATAGGTGTAGAAAAAGAGACGATTTATTTTTTATTCGTTCATTTCATCGTATGTATAGTTCAAGAACCGATTGATTGGGCGTAGCAGCAATAACTCTTTTGCCGTACGGGGCAACCAGTCGTCCGTCTCGAAATCGGTATCCGCTTTGCTGGCGATGACATCGTAGTCCCGTTGTTTCAACCATTCGGGATAAGGAAAATCTTTGGGGAAGGGGCGGGGCATTATTTTCAAGGCCCGCTCGTTGTCGAGGCCGTGGTAAAGTCTTTTGAATTTCGGTTCTTGCACTATCTCCTTAAATTCTTCACAATTGTCATATATCGCTTGTCGCAGAGCTTTCAATAAAGGCGGTTGAGGGTCCCATATACCACCGGCCAACAGACAATTATCCGGTTCGATATGCAGGTAATATCCGGCCCTCTGCGTATTTTTTCCGCCTCGTGCCATATAAGCGGCAAAATGAGTCTTGTAGGGAGTTTTGTCGGGTGAAAAACGGATATCCCGATATATGCGGAAGAGACACGATGAAGCTTCCAGTCCACGCAACTCTTCATCCTCTTCGCTGAGGAGGGCGATAAGCTGGTTGATATAGTCCTCGAACCGTTTCCGTAATGTGAGATATTCCTCCTTATGAGCGTTAAACCACTCCCGGTTGTTATGGACACGCAACTCTCTTAAAAAATGCAAGATATTTTTCATGGGAATAAAACTCTGATTCTTCCTACGAAAATAGCTCCTTTTTTTGATATTCCTTTTGTTTGAAAGCATGAAATTCTGTAAAAATGGCTATCTTGCCGCTGTTTTGAAATATACAACAAGCCATGACGGAAGAGAATAAAAAAGAGCAAGTTGATTTGCCGGAGAATGCCTTCCGGGAGTTGGAATCCGGGGAGGAATATCGCCCTATTATGTCGCCCGACAAAACTTATCGGGAGGTGACCCCATGGTCGGTGTCGTGGGGCATTGTCATGGCCCTGTTGTTTTCGGCCGCAGCGGCTTATCTGGGATTGAAGGTAGGTCAGGTTTTTGAGGCGGCCATCCCGATTGCCATTATCGCTGTAGGGCTTTCGACGGGCTTTAACCGTAAAAATGCCTTAGGTGAGAATGTGATTATCCAGTCTATCGGAGCCTGTTCGGGTACCGTTGTCGCCGGAGTGATATTCACGTTGCCGGCCTTGTATATCATACCCGGTTTGTCGGCCGGATTTCTGCCCGTTTTTCTGAGTTCCCTGTTAGGCGGCGTTTTGGGGATACTTTTCCTGATACCTTTCCGTAAATATTTCGTTTCGGACATGCATGGCAAGTATCCTTTCCCCGAAGCGACCGCCACGACACAGATTCTTGTGTCGGGGCAGAAAAGCGGCAGTCAGGTGCGACCGTTGATTTTTGCCGGATTGATAGGAGGAATCTATGATTTCTTGCTGTCCACTTTCGGGTGGTGGAGCGAGGTATTGACCACTCGGGTTTTACCCTTCGGGGAGGCGGTGGCTGAAAAGGCCAAGTTAGTTTTCAAGATTAACACAGGGGCGGCTGTTTTGGGACTTGGCTATATCGTCGGATTGAAATATTGCCTCATTATTTGTGCCGGTTCCATTTTTGTATGGTTTCTAGTCATCCCATCGTTCAATCTCTTTTGGGGAGATACCGTGTTGCAACTCAACAGTGCCGCTTCGTCGCTGCCGATAGCCCAAATGTCTCCGGAACAGATATTCACTACCTATGCCCGCTATATCGGCATCGGGGGTATTGCCATGGCGGGCATTATCGGCATCGTCCGCTCTTGGAGCGTGATACGGGGTGCTGTCGGATTGGCTTCCAAGGAATTAAAAGGAAAGAGTTCCCTTGCCCGTTCGGTTATGAAGCGCAATCAACGGGATATCAGCATGAAGATTCTATTTTTCTCCATTGTCATTACCCTTGTTGTCGTGCTGCTCTTTTTCTGGTTGGGTGTTATTCACAATTTCCTGCAGGCTCTTATCGCCTTTGTCGTGGTGACCGTCATTGCTTTCCTATTTACGACGGTAGCGGCCAATGCCATTGCCATTGTGGGGACGAATCCTGTTTCGGGCATGACTTTGATGACCTTGATTTTGGCCTCTGTCGTTTTAGTGGCATCGGGCCTTTCGGGACGAGAAGGCATGTTGGCCGCCTTGATTATCGGAGGAGTGGTTTGCACCGCTCTATCTACGGCGGGCGGCTTTATCACCGATTTGAAGATCGGTTATTGGTTAGGAACCACCCCGGCCAAACAGGAGACATGGAAGTTTGTCGGTACCTTAGTCGCATCCGCAGCTGTAGGCGGAGTGATGATTATTTTAAATAAGACCTATGGCTTTACGGGTGAAAACGCTTTGGCCGCTCCACAAGCGAATGCCATGGCCGCTGTCATACAACCGTTGATGTCGGGGCAGGGTGCCCCGTGGCTGCTTTATGGTATCGGAGCTGTGATTGCGTTGGTGCTGACCTTCCTTAAAATACCGGCCTTGGCTTTTGCGCTGGGCATGTTTATTCCCTTGGAATTGAATACCCCCTTGGTAGTCGGCGGACTTATCAGTTGGTTCGTTTCTACCCGTTCATTGGATAAATCCGTCAACAAGGCCCGTCTTGAAAAGGGAACTCTGTTGGCTTCAGGATTTATTGCCGGAGGAGCTTTGATGGGTGTAGTGAGTGCGGCAATCCGGTTTGCGGGATTCGAGTATACCTGTACTATGAATGACACGCTCTCCCAATGTCTTGGATTGATATTCTATCTGGCCATTATTCTCTATTTGGCGAAAAGCAGTCTGTCGGCCAAGAAAGAGTAGGGCAGTCTCCACAAAATAGCGTTATACCGACAGCCACTTATACGAATCTTCCACTGTATATCCCCGTTCCCGGCAGTATTCTTCCCGTTGTAGGGCATCGATGGAGCCAATGTGGAAATAGACCGATTGCGGATGGGCAATCAACAGCCCCGTCTCGGTGGCATTGGGATACATGGCCCCGTTTTCCGTCACCGATACACCTATCTTCCCGAAATCGAGAATCTTATCCAGCTCAAAACTCAAGGATTGGTCAGGCAGGGAGGGGTAGCCGACCGCAGGACGTATACCTTGGTAATGCTGTGCGAGGAGGGAGGGAATGTGAGGCTTTTCCATCGGCATATACCCCCAATAGCAGGTACGTATGCGATAGTGCAGCCATTCGGTAGCCGCTTCGACAAGCCGGTCGCATAAAGATTGTAACAACAGGCTCTCGTAGTGGTCATCTTGCTGTTTGGCCCGCTCTATCTCTTGAGAGAGTGCCGGGCTTATCGTCACGACAAACGCCCCGACATAGTCGGTCCGTTTTTTTGTTTTTGGCAGGACAAAATCCGACAGAGCCAAGAACCTATTTTCGGGATTCTCCCTTTGTTGCCGTAAGCAAGGAACGGTCACCTCTCCTTCGGCCGTATGCAGGATGATACGGTTCCCGTCGCTGTTTGCCGGGAAAAATCCGAATCGGGCTTGCAGAAACATTGTCTCGCTCTCCTTTTCAATCCGGTTGAGTCGTGTCTCGGCATCAGCGATAAGGCGTTCACTCTCTTGTGATTTATCCGAAGTCTGGGGAAACCGAGCTTTACAATGTTCGCAGTTGCCGTCATCGGGCAAAGAATTGCCGGTCAGCCGCCATGTATGCAGGAAGTATTTCCAGTTGATGCAAGGTCGTACCTCCTGTATTGATAATCGTACTTCCTGAATTTTACCGAGATTTTGCGGTACCGTCGGGTTATAACTGTCCCAATCGACAGTTGCGGCATGAGCATTGGCTTCGGTGATTGGTACCCAACTCTCTTTTTTCTCCTCCAGAGAACGGCGTAGCTCATCCTGTTCCTGCTGCAATTCCTTCAAGAACGAATCCCGTGTTTGTACATTCAGCCATCGGGCTGCTACGACAGGAATCTGCGCTGCATCACGAGTGTAGATGACAGGTCCGCTGTAACAGGGTGCTATTTTCACGGCTGTATGCAATTTTGAAGTTGTCGCTCCCCCTATCATGAGCGGTATTTTCAGACCGGCTTTTTCCATCGCCTCAGCGATACGGCACATCTCTTCAAGAGAGGGGGTGATAAGTCCGCTTACGCCGATAATATCCACCTTTTCCCGAAGAGCCGTCTCGATAATCGTTTCGGTAGGGACCATAACCCCTAAGTCGATAATGTCGTAGTTATTGCAGCCGAGGACAACGGCGACGATATTTTTCCCGATATCGTGAACATCCCCTTTGACTGTAGCCAAAAGAAATTTTCCTTTCTTTCGGGAGTTCTCTTTTTGAATCGGCATGTAAGGTTGTAAAATGGCGACGGCCTGTTTCATGGTTCGGGCGGTCTTGACCACTTGGGGAAGAAACATTTTCCCGGCTCCAAAGAGTTCTCCTACCCGGTTCATCCCGTTCATGAGCGGACCTTCGATAATTTTTACGGCACTTCCGTAGACGGTCAACGCCTCCTGCAAATCTTTGTCGAGATGGTCACCTTGCCCCTTGATTAAAGCCTGTTCAATCCGTTCATCGAGCGGCATCTGTTCTCGGACATCCATCTTGGGCTCCACTGTCTCTTTTGTCGATTCCTTTTTCAGCATTTCTGCCACCTCAATAAGTCGTTCTGTCGCATCAGGCCGACGGTTGAAAATGACATCCTCGATACGAGAGAGTAGGTCTTGGGGGATATCAGTGTATGTAACTGTCGAGGCAGGATTGACAATGGCCATATCCAAACCCGCTTGTATGGCGTGAAAGAGAAAGACGGCATGCATGACCTCCCGGATGTAGTTGTTCCCCCGGAAAGAGAAGGAGAGGTTGCTGATACCCCCGCTCACTTTGGCTCCGGGCAGGTTTTCCTTTATCCATTTGACCGCACGGATATAATCCGCTCCGTAATTGAGATGCTCTTCGATACCCGTAGCCAGGGCCAGTACATTGGGGTCGAAAATAATATCGGTCGGTTCGATGCCGGCAGAGACAAGAAGGTCGTATGCCCGTCGGCAAATGGCGATTTTACGTTCATAGGTGTCCGCCTGCCCCTTTTCGTCAAAAGCCATTACAACCATGGCCGCCCCCAACCGCTGTATGGTACGGGCATGGGAGAGAAATAGCTCTTCCCCCTCTTTCAGACTGATAGAGTTGACAATGCTTTTGCCCTGCATGCACTTCAGTCCATCGACAATGACCGGCCATTTCGACGAATCAATCATCACCGGGATGCGGCATATCTCCGGTTCCGAGGCTATGAGATTGAGGAAATTGATCGTTTCGTTGTGGGCATCCAACATGGCATCGTCCATGTTGATGTCGATAATTTGCGCTCCGTCTTCGACCTGTTTACGGGCAATCTCCAGAGCCTCTTCGTATTTCTTCTCGGAAATAAGTCGTAAGAATTTCCGTGAACCGGCCACGTTGCACCGTTCGCCTATGTTGATGAAATTGTTTTCAGGGATGACTTTCAGTGCCTCCAATCCCGACAGGCAGAGACAGCTCTCCTTTTTAGCAGGTAGGTGTGGCTTTTCCCCTTCGGCACATCGGGCGATGGCAGCGATATGTTGGGGAGTCGTTCCGCAACAGCCACCTACAATGTTCACCAATCCCTCTTCAATAAACTCCCGAATTTGCAAGACCATTGTTTCGGGCGTTTCGTCATATTGACCGAAACGGTTCGGCAATCCGGCATTGGGATAGGCCGATAGGTAATAGGGGGCTATATCAGCAAGTTGTCTCAGGTAGGGCTTCATGTCGTGTGCGCCAAATGAGCAGTTCAAGCCCACGGACAAGAGATTTGCATGCCGGACTGAAGATAGAAAAGCCTCCAAGGTCTGTCCCGACAAGGTGCGTCCGCTTGTGTCGGAAAGGGTCACCGAGAGCATGACGGGGATATCCCTCTTCGTTTTCTTCTTTACCTCTTCGGCTGCATAGAGAGCCGCTTTGGCATTGAGGGTATCAAAGATGGTCTCGATAAGGAGTAAATCCACGCCCCCTTCGACAAGAGCCGCCATCTGTTCCTCATAGGCTTGGACCAGTCGGTCGAAGGTCAAAGAGCGGAAAGCAGGGTTATTCACATCGGGCGACATCGAGCAGGTCTTGTTGGTCGGGCCTATCGACCCGGCAACCCATCGGGGTTTTTCCGGTGTCTTGGCAGTATAGCTATCCGCAGCTTTGCGGGCCAGGCGTGCGGCAGAGAGATTTATTTCGGTAATGAATTCCTGCATGCCGTAATCGGCCATGGAGATTCGGGTAGCGTTGAACGAGTTTGTTTCGATGATATCGGCTCCCGCTTCGAGATAGGCTTCGTGTATGGCGGAGATAATATGCGGCTGGGTCAGGCACAACAGGTCGTTATTGCCCTTTTGGGG
>JAJQIP010000110.1 GCA_021199145.1 Porphyromonadaceae bacterium
GGTTGCGACACAACGAGCAAGTTGGGTGTGGATGAAGTATTGTATACCGGTGTGAAGAAGATGCATATCCGTCCGGAAGAAGAGGGAGCAAAAATCACATCCAATGCCGAATCGGCCGTTCGGAGCGCTCTTTCGGTGAAACCCAATAACGCTCTGTATTCCCCATATGTGCGGTGGCCCTTCCCGTTTGGCCTATGGGTTTATAATCATGTAGAGTCCCAAAAAGATAAAGGATTTAAGCATTGGTTTTACGACCGTTTCTCGAAAAAACCGGTTCTCTTATCGACCGTACAACCCGATTTGCGTGTAGCCGTTATCCCCGATATTTTAGCGAATTACGGATATTTCTTATCTTCAGCGGATTACTCACTTATTTATAACCGGAAAAATCCGCAAAAGTCCCGTATTACTTACGATGTCACTTATGGGAAGCCGTGGCGATATACCTCCATTGATTTTCCCCAACCGCTTACCCCGTTGACCGCAATCATCGATTCCGCCAAGACAAAAACGCTCCTTCATGTCGGTGATATATATCAGTCCGAAATACTTTCCTCTGAGCGTACACGGGTCACTTCGGCCCTCCGTAATCGGGGATATTACTTTTTCCGTCCTGATTATCTCTATTATCTTGCCGATACGACATTTGCCTCCCATGAGGTGGCCTTGCGGTTGCAATTGCGTAGTAATATCCCTATGGAAGCGTTACAGACCTATCGGATAGGACATATCACGTTTGACTTAAAATCAGCGTCCGGAAAAGGGGATGTCGACAGTATCGGACTCTCTCACGTAAAATTTGTCTATCAGAAGCCTTTGAAGGTGCGTAAGCGTTACATTGACAGAAATATCACGTTGAAAGAGGGAGAACTTTATACTCTCGATCATCAAAACGAGTCGCTTAACAGTTTTTCGCGTATGGGTATTTTCCGTTACGTTAATCTGTCGGTCTCTCCAGCGGATTCCACTATAGGAAATGATATACTTGACCTCACGTTTGATGCTGCCATGGACTCTCCTATGGAAGCTTGGTTTGAGACGGATGTCACCTCTGCAACCAATAGTTTCATCGGCCCTGGGGTTATTTTTGGCGTAGCCCATAAAAACATATTTGGAGGCGGTGAACGCCTTTCTATTGAATTATCTGGTTCGTATGAGTGGCAGACCGGTAAACGGCAGACCACAACAACGAAGACCTCTTTGGTCAACTCCTATGAGTTTGGTATAAAGGCCTCCCTCGTTTTTCCCCGTTTGCTGCCTTCTTCCCTTTTGTGGAATTCACGCATTGAGAGGCGTTATGGAGGGAAAACCACTCTTGAGGTAGGGGCTGACCTGATGAATCGGCCGCAGTATTTCCGCATGCTTTCGTTGAATGCGTCATTCGCTCTTGACTTTCAGACCTCATCAGTAAGTTCACATACGGTACAATTGCCTCGGATAGGATATAATTATCTGATTAACACGACGGCTGCGTTCGACAGTACCCTACAAAAAAACCGAGCTATAGCTTTGAGTTTTCGCAACCAACTTATCCCTGTATTGGGATATACCTATCGTTTCAATCAGGAGTTCGGACGGGAGAAAAGAAATCATATTCTTTGGCAGACCTCTTTTTCTACGGCAGGAAATCTCCTTTCGTGTATCGTGTCGGGCAATGCGGGCGATAAGAAATTCCTGGGCATACCTTTCTCCCAGTTCGCCAAAGCTACGACAGATTTCCGCTATTATCGGCGTTTCTGGAGGTCTACATGGTTAGCTACCCGATTTCAGACAGGTGTCGGTTGGGCGTATGGCAATTCTACGGTGTTACCCTATAGTGAACAATTTTATATAGGCGGGGCCAGCAGTATTCGGGCATTCACCATACGTACGGTCGGTCCAGGGCGTTATACTCCGCCAGATGGCACTACCGATGCCTATCTTGACCAAACGGGAAGTTTTAAATTGGAGGCCAATGTCGAGTTACGGTTCCCGATTTTAGGGAACTTGCAGGGGGCGGCTTTCCTCGATGCCGGGAATATCTGGTTACTCAAAGCAGATGAGAGCCGTCCTGGCGGAACGCTCGACCTAAGAAACTTTGGAAAGGATATCGCTCTTGGAACAGGTGTGGGAATACGCTACGATATCACTTTCCTGATTTTACGATTTGATATGGGGATAGGTTTGCATGCACCCTATAATAATGACCATCCACACTATTATAACATGGACAGCTTCGGCAAGAGCCTTGCTTTCCATTTGGCCATAGGTTATCCTTTCTGAAAAATTCTTGTATAGGATGCCTTTCGATATATATGAGTAGGATAAGAGTCCCTTTATTGTGTAAAGGGGATTTCCGAAGACTAACTAAAGACTCCGCTCAGATATTGTTTTGTAAGTTCGTTCTGTGGATTTTTGAAGACTTCTTCAGCCGTCCCTTGTTCTATGACTTCACCCATATACATGAAAACCGCATAATCGGCGATACGCAAGGCTTGGCGTAAAGTATGCGTCACCATAATGATGCCGTAACGTTCACGAAGTTTGGAAAAGAGATCTTCAATGTGTTTGCTTGAAATCGGGTCGAGTGCCGAGGTCGATTCGTCCGCCAAGATGAATTGCGGTTCCACAGCCAGACCACGAGCAAGGCACAAGCGTTGCTGTTGACCGATAGAAAGTGCTGAAGCCGGACTATGTAATCTGTCTTTTACCTCGTCCCATAGATTGACATTCTTGAGATATTTTTCCACTGTCGCATCAAGAACTTTCCGGTTGCGTACACCGTGTATGCGGCATCCGTAAGTGATGTTGTCATAAATAGACATGGGCAGTGGTGTAGGGCGTTGCGAAAGCAGTCCTATTTTCTTCCGTATATGTGTTATTTCGGCCTTATGTTCGTAGATGTCCTCTCCGCTTACCAATACCCGACCTTCAACACGTAGATGTTCGGTTGTATCAATCATCCGGTTGATGCTTCGTAAAAGTGTCGTCTTACCGCACCCTGATGGCCCGATAATGCAGGTTATCTTCTTGTCGTACAAGGTGAGGTTGATATTTTTGAGAATATGGCTGTCTTGAATGTAGACATTTAAATTCTCGATTTGGATTACGGCATCTCCTGTACGTCCGTCCTCTTCCGAGAGGGAGACCTCCTCTTGCCGATTTGTCGGAATAAAATAGCCGAGTATTTGGCTGAATGTCGATTTTTCTTTCTCCATCATTTAATCTTATTTTTCGAGAATCGATGCGTAATCATACGGCCGATGATGCTTAATATCAAAACAATCAGGGTAAGTAGCAAGGCTGCAGCGTAGGCTCGTTCCCGAACTTCGGGCAGCGGACTACTCAGTTGGAAAAATATTGCCAGAGGCAAGGTGGCGGCAGGTTGGTCAAGCGATGTGGGTATACTATCGGTAAAACCAGCGGTAAACATGACCCCTGCCGCATCACCGATAGCCCTTCCTATCGATAAAAGTGTGGCGGTGGCAATGCCCGGTGCGATTTGCCGTATAGCGACTTTTATGGTTTCATAGCGAGTCGCTCCTAACGAATAGGTGGCTTCGAGCAGATGCTTCGGAAGTTGACGTGCCACTTCGTCCATCGACCGGACAAAAATAGGGATAATGAGCAGCGTAATGACGATGATACCGCCTAATAGCGATGTACGTAGCCCGAGAAATATCATGATGGTAAATCCGAATGCTCCATATACGATGGAGGGGATACCGTAAAGTACATCAAATGAGAGTCGGGTAATATTGGATAATTTAGAGTCTTTTTTCAAGTATATATTGATATAAAATACGATGGGAATGCTGATGAGCAGACCTAAAACTGTGGAGGCCCCCACAATATAAAGAGACCCGACAATAGCATTCAGTACGCCTCCTTCTTTGCCGATATAGAATCCGCCTCCCGGCAGTTGGGTAATCATCTCCCATGACATGGCCGGCCATCCATTCCGGATAATCGTGATGAGAATGCTTCCCAGAAAGGCGAACACGATAATGACCGAAATTATCATCAATCCGAAAAATATTTTTTCAACAACGAATTTTGTTTTCATCTGTCAAATACCTCCGGTTACATTTTATAGCTTCGTTCGATGTTCCGTAATATCCAATGCGATATAATATTGAACACCAGAATGATGAAAAACAATATAAAAGCGGCGAACATCAAGGCCGACTCATATAAGGGCAAGGAAAGCATTTCCCCGTAATTATTGGCAATGAGGGCGGGCAACGGATAACATGGGTCAAAGAGTGAATGCGGTATGGCCGCAAAGTTACCACAGACCATCAATACAGCAATGGTCTCACCGAATGCCTTGGATATGGAGAGCACTACAGCGGCGACAATTCCCGGCATAGCTTTTCGTAAGACGACTTTTGAACACGTTTGCCATTTGGTCGCTCCTAATGAAGCCGAAGCCTCCCGAAAATCCTGTGGTATGATAGAGAAAATCTCGATGAGGAGGCTTACCAATATGGGGAGAATCATGACGCCTAATACAACGCCACTTGCCAACACCGTATATCCACTGGTATAATCGACAAACCGTGGCCCGAATTTATCGGCAATCCAAGGGACAATGATAAGTGTGCCCCAAACTCCGTAGACGACCGATGGAATACCCGCCAATATATCGAGAATGGGGAACACGATACGTTTCATCCACGAGTAGGCGTACTCTGTTAAGAAAATGGCTGAGAGTAAGGCGATAGGTAAAGCAATGGCAATTGATAAAGCGGTAACAAATAAAGTACCAACAATAAACGGCAGAAATCCGAATTCTCCGCTAAGCGGCTTCCAAGCCGATCCTGAAAGCAGACTCCAGAGGGACTGCTCAGAGAGAATAAGACGACTCTTAAAGAAAAGGCCTATCCCTATAGCAACAAGTAAGAATAAAGATAAGGCCGTAAGGAAAAGCATTATCCACCGGACAGCCTTATCTTTAAATATACGTCGTTGTAACAGCGATAGATCCATTCGGGAATTAGGGGTTGAGCTTTTCCAAGCTCTGTTCTATAGTACTTTGCGGCAAAGGAATATAGCCCGTTTCAATGGCATATTGTTGGCCCTCAGTAAGTGCATACTTGATAAATTCTATGATGACCGGATTTTTGGGGATGCCATTGCTAACCAAGTAAAGGTCCCGAGCCGGTGGGGAAGGATAACGTCCGTCAATGATGGCATCAATAAGTTCATTATTGTCAGCATAGAAAAGCTCTTCCTCATCAACCTGACCATTTCCATTTACATCGAGGGGAATTATAGCCAATCCTTCATAAGGTTTGTGGGTACGTATATCGTACGCATAGGCAATATTGTTGTACCCGATACCTGTACGGTCTTTTTGGATGGCTGCAGCCACACCGGGGTCGCCATAAACGGCCGTTCCTAATAATTGCTCTTGCCGTTTACCAAACCAAGCCGCCCACGTCTCTCCCGCACCACAGGCGTCAGAGCGGGTATATACATGTATGGGAAGGTTACTTTCCGTTCCCAATAATTCACCGTACGTAGCATATTGGTTGTCCCACAAGTTTGAAGCTACAGTCGGTGTCAAACCTTTTTTGCAGATTTCCTCAAGAAGGGGATTTTCGGCATTAATAGTCGGGACTACGGCATCTTTAACAACCGCAAAACCTACAGCCCCTTTTTCTATTTCAATATCATATATTTCGCGCGATACCATACCTAAGTCCACCACTTTGGCCAATGCATCCGTCATGCCCTTTCCGGCACCTCCTCCCGATATATCAATCCGTACATTGGGGTGGAGTTTACGAAATTCTTCCGACCATTTGACAACCATAGGATAGAGGGCAAATGCCCCTGAAAAAGAGATATCCCCTTTCAAGGTGTCGTTAACAACTGTAGAATTTTTTTCGCTGTTTTTTACCGAGGATGACCCACAGCTCGTCATTATGACAAGTGAGAGCAGGCTTACAAATAATATTGGTTTTTTCATATCGAATAATTGTGTTTTTCGTATCTATCTTCTTAATAGTATGGAGGATATATAGATA
>JAJQIP010000027.1 GCA_021199145.1 Porphyromonadaceae bacterium
AGTCGAGGGGGCTGACCCCAAGGAAAACGCCGATATACGGGTATTCAGCAGCCGGTGGAAAACGGCGGGTGATGTCACCTACTACAAGGATATCTCCGATACCTCTCGGCCCAAACAGACCGACCGTTTTGCCGAAAAGGAGAACACCCTCACCCTGGGAGCCTTGAACCTCAGCTATGAGTTCTCTCAAAAGGTTTGCTCCAAAGTGCGGGTCCGCAACCTCCGAGTAGGCATCAATGTTACCGATATCCTCCGCATCTCCACCATCAAGATGGAACGGGGAACCGACTACCTTTACAGCCGGGGATTTGAAATGACACTAAGTACGACCTTCTAAAACAACCGACAATGAAAAAATTACGATATATCGGCCTGGCTCTTTACAGCCTCTTTTTCATGACCGCTTGCCAGGACTTCCTGGATATCACTCCCGAAGGGCAGGTGAAACAAGAAGAGCTGCTGAGCACGACCAGCGGCATAGAAGACGCCATGTACGGGGTCTATTCGCAACTCCGTCTCGAAGCGCTCTACGGCCAGGAGATGTCCTTCTCGACACTCGACATCATGGCCCAATACCTCGACTGCTACGGCAACCTGGCCATCACGGCCTTGAGTGCCTACAACTACACCTACTCCGTCATAGAGGACCTTTTCGAAGAGATGTGGACACAGATGTACAAAAACATCTCCAACGTCAACGCCGTCATCACCTGCGACCTCCTGCAGGAAGAGCACGGATACCCCTACGACATCTATTTGGGGGAGGCATTGGGACTGCGGGCCTTCATGCACTTCGACCTGCTCCGCCTTTTTACCGAACAATACACCCTCAACGAAGAGGCCAGCGGCATTCCCTACGCCACGGAATATTCGTTGAATACACCTGACTTTCAGACCGAAAAGGAGTGTTATCGCCTCATCATCAACGACCTGCGGCGGTCCGAGGAGTTGTTGGAAAACGAAGACGACTATGTCGACGCGACCAATTACATGTCTAGCCGGCAAATCCACTTTAACCGCTATGCGGCACAGGCGACTTTGGCACGGGTCTACCTCACCATGGGCAACAAGGACAGTGCCTACTACTACGCCAACAAGGTCATCGAGGAGAGCGGATACACCCTCAGCGAAAAGACGGAAGTCATCGGCGACCTCGCCGGCATACTCTCGGCCAAGGAGACCATCTTCGGTGTCTACTATGCGCAATTCTATTCGCTCGTATACCCCAAGTTGCAACAGACCATCTCCTTCTCCTCCCTCAACCCACGGGAAGACATCATGGATTTCTACAACAACACGGGCGAAGGGCTTGACTACCGCACGACAGCCTACTTCACGGCGACCTCCAGCGGAAGTTCCTCCTCCTACCGGTTGAGCAAGCTCACCGATGTCTACGAGCTGCAAGGCATCTCTTCCTCTCGCCCGAGTGACCTCATTCAGGGGATTAACCTCATCCGTATTCCCGAAATGTACTACATTGCGGCCGAATGTCTGCTGGATACCGATTACGACCGAGCACTCGAACTCTTCGACGAAGTGATCTCCCACAGGGGATTGGAGCCGGTGGAGACATGGAGCTCCTCCCCCGTCCTGACACAGGATGTCATCAACAACGAACGCTACAAGGAGTTTATCGGCGAGGGACAGACCTTCTTCAACATGAAACGGCAGAACCTCTCCATCTCCGGTGTAGACGGCTCGACCACCTACTCCCCTTCCAACAGTATCTATGTGGTACCCATACCCGATATAGAATATGATAATCGTTATTAAAATATCCAGGCTGTATGAAATTGACTGAAAAAATGAAAATAGTGACGGGCGGAATAGCCTTCTGCGCCCTGTTTGGAGCCTTCGTGGGATGTTCCCAAACCGATTATCTCATCTACGACGACAGCTTCTCCGGCATCTATTTCACCAAGGATACCATCCAATACTCTTTCGGCGTGACACCGGTCGAGACGCTGCAATACACCTTGAAAATCCCCGTTCAAATCATGGGGGTGACCTCCTCCGAAAGCCGGGTTTTCGCCTATGAAATCATTCCCGACTCCACGACGGCCGAAGAGGGTGTCCAATACCTGGCGGAAGAGGGTTATATCTACCCCGACTCCATTACGGGCTATATTCCCCTCATCCTGCTCCGCAACGGACTGGAAGGGAACTATACCGACGGATATGTCCACTACAAGGTGGGTGTGAAACTGGTGGAGAACAGCAACTTCACCCCGACCCTCAGCTCTACGGAGCAGATTCGGGTCGTCACCTTCGACAACGCCATCGAGCAACCCGAATGGCTCGACTATTGGGGGAACAAAGTCTGGTACACCGATGAATTGGGGGTATGGCATCCCTTCAAACTGATAAAGATGGTGGAGTATTTCCACGAATTGGAAAATATCCTTCCGGAGACCTACTACAAAATGGTGGAACTCTACGGGGAAAATCTGGAGAACATCCCCTACGGAAGCCCTACGGAATACATGACCACCTTTAGAAAGTACATCTACTATCCCATGTACCTCTATTTCAGCGACCCTGACAACCGAGACTACATCTTGAGCCTCTATCCCGATTTTCCTTTCGATTTCCCCAATCCTTTTGCGGATGAGGATGATGAGGAATAGATTACCATACCGTTCAATTTAACCGCTTATTCCGATGAAATTACACTATATTCTACTTGCACTTCCCTTCGTCTGGCTCGCCTCCTGCATCAACGACAAGTCGACCGATGCCGATAAGGCGATTTCGGAGATAACCATCGTAGAGGGAACGATAGAGGATGTCTACAACATCGACAAGAACGACACCCTGATTATCACCCCTCAAATCACGCAGACTATGGAGAAAGAGGTCTCCTATACCTGGGAAATCGACCAGGAGGTCTACTCGACCGACCCCGAATTCTACTATGTGGGCAAAAGCCTGGGGACCTTCCAATGCCGGTTGATTTTAGAGAACGAGGACGGGAAGACCTTCTTCCCCTTTACCATCTATGTCAACTCCCCCTACGAAGAGGGCATTGTGATTATTAGCAAGGATGCTGAGGGAAAGAGTATGCTCTCCTTCATGTTGGGCAACTCCGACGGGACCGATAGTGGCGTTTTCGATTCGGGCGACTGCTTCTCAATCAATAACGACGATATCGACTTCGCCTCCAACGTATCCGATATCGTGCAGTGCAGCGGAAGTCTTATCATCACCTGTCAGGGATCGGGTGTCGGCAACGATGTGGCGACCCTCTACTACCTGAACGAAAAGACCCTCATCGTGGAAAATATGGTCACCGTGACGGAGTATAGCGATTTCATTCCCACGAAAATGATTATTCCTTCGGTCGGCTATTCGGGAGGAGCGCACCCCATTTTGTGCGAGAATGGGAAAATTTATGAGTTCTCCACTACCGAAGGAGTTTTGGCACAGGCGACCAAACTGCAATCGACCTATTCCCAATCGTGCGGCATCTACGACGACGGTACGCTGGGTAACTACTACTCCCTCTTCTGGGACGAAGAGGTAGGCGGTCTCTGCCTGATTTACAAAGGCTACGGTCCCTACTACTGCAGCTCGACCTACCACCTGGAACGGTCGGATTGTTCGGGTAGTGATAACTACTTCAACGGATACGACTTTGTCGGCATGTTCATTCCCCGTCTGACGACCGACCAAAAGACAACCACCTCGCCCGAAGTCGTTGTGGTGACCTCCTCTGGAGTATTGTACCAAAAAGTGAGACTCAACGCCGCCTTCTGGGTCTACAACTACGACACCTCCACCAATGTGCTGGTCGACAACGGCGGGAAGACCATGGCGGGAATGGGGAGCATCAATTTCAAGACCAACTCACCCTGTGTGGCCAACATGACCTACTACTCGCTCCTCTTCGGTGACACCGAATCCAACAACGTCTACCGCTGGAACTACACCTCTTCGGAACTCCTGAGTGCAGCCAAGGTGCTCACCACCGTGGGAAGTGACAACGCCATCGTCACCGCCATGGAAATAAGTGCCGACCACACCCGCACCTATATCGCCTACTACGAACCGGAAGAAGAGGGGTTGAACGGTCACGTCACCGTCATCAATACCGACACGGGAGAAAAGCTGGCCCAGTACGACAACGTCAGCTACCAACCCGTGAAAATCATGTACAAGACAAAATAAAAATCGGAAAACCTACTCCTTATGAAAAAATTTGCCATTCTGCTTCTGCTCCTCTGTGGGGCGGGAACGTTCTCTATGTGGGCCGCCTCGACAAAAATAGCGGGGAAAATAACGTTGGAGAAAGAGGCGGAGGTCAATCTCTTTTTCGTAAAAACAGCGACTACTGGTGAACGGAATACGCAGAAAATAGAGGTGACGGACAACCGGTATGAAATCACCGTGGACGACGAAAGCCCCTTCTTTGGTACCCTTTACGGCATCATTACCACGGGAGAAGGCACGAAACGCCAGGCCACGGTACCTCTCTACATCGATCCACGGCGGGAGACAATCCGCCTGGATGTGGATTTCAGCCGGAAATCGGCTCCGCAAATCGATACGGACGACGAGGAGATAGCCATACTGTCCGACTACAATGCCCTTTTATACACCCACTACATTTCGGGTGAAATGAATATAGCGGGGATAAGACCCTTTCTCGACCGCTTCTCTATCGTCGCTGACTCCCTCACCGACGGGAAAGCCTGTGCCGAAAGCGTCAAGGAGTATCTCCGGATATGGGCCTACATACAAAAACTGAGCAGCATCGGTACCCTGCAACGGAATTATCGGGAAAATCCCGAAGGTCAGGCCAGACTGCGGGAAATCCAGGAATCCCTGCCGGCAAAGAAGGAAGTCTTGGACAACGAGGTGGCTATCCTCTTTTACGATACCCCCCATCTCATCCTGCAATCGCTCGACCCCAGAAAATCGATAGAGGAGCGTCTCTCCCAACTCAGGCAGGAATATACCTGTACCGCCCTCCGGGACAAAGTGGAGGATCTGCTTCTCGACCAGTTCATCCAGAAATTCGATTACAGCCAAGATGTCGATGCCGGATATGAACGGCTTCAGAAAATGACGGAAGGGAAGGCCAACAGTGCGGAGTACCTCGACAAATTCCTCCTCCGGACAAGGTCGGCGGTCGGTGCGGCGGCCCCCGATGTCGTTCTGTTGGACAAGGAGGGAAAAGAAGCCCGCTTCACCGACTTTGCGGGAAAATACATCTATGTCGATTTCTGGGCCTCTTGGTGCGTTCCCTGTGTCAAGGAGATACCCTACCTGCAGGAACTGGAGAAAACCCTGCAAAACGATCAAGTGGTCTTTGTCGCCATCTCCTTAGATGAGAACAAAGAGGCTTGGAAAAAGAAGATGGAGGATCTCGGCATGGAGGGGAACCAATTTGTCGTGCAAGACCACACATTGGCCAATATGCTAAATATCAAGGGTATACCCTTCTATGTCATCTTCGACAAGGAAGGCAAGCTGAATGTCTACAATGCCCCCCGTCCCAGCACCGGTGCCCCCCTGAAAGACCTTCTGGAAAGCCTGAAATAATTCCCCGGAAAAGTTGCAATGGATAACGATAAATCACCATCCATTGTAATTCCAAGGAACTATCAAATTCCTCTCTCCCTACCGAAGGGCAGGGGCTTAATCCTTTAATCGAATATCGTTCGCAAAGATTTAATCGAAAAATATTAGCGAAAGGAAATTAATCGGACATTATTAGTGTCGCTGTTTATCGTAACCTGTTAGCGAAGGTGGTAGTCGTAACCCGTTTGTGACGCTGTTTATCGAATCATCCAGAAAGGTTTGTGATGCAGGGCATACCCTGCATCACAAACCTAAAAAAATATTGGATTCCTTTCTCCCTGCTGTACAGCAGGGGTTTCCCTTAATCGAAAAATATTAGCAAAAGGAAATTAATCGAACATTATTAGCGTCGCTATTTATCGTAACTTGTCAGCGAAGGTGACAGTCGTAACCCGTTTGTGACGCTGTTTATCGAATATCATTAG
>JAJQIP010000098.1 GCA_021199145.1 Porphyromonadaceae bacterium
CCCCAATACCTATCTGCCCAACGGTCATAACTACCAGGACGACCGGTTGCGGATTTACCTGCCGGGCAACGGTGGTCTGCTCTCCGCAGTGGCCATGAGGTGTTCTGGTTGGGACGGCAGCGAGGGAACCAATCCCGGCTTCCCCCAAGACGGAAATTGGGACGTACGTTGGGAAGGGCTGCAACCGATGCCTTGATGTGTGAAATATAAAGAGATCTATTCTATATAGAAAAACGAAAACAATTATGAGAAAAGGAACTAATCTTTTAGCCAGTGCCTTTCTGATTCTCTTTGCATTTTCCAGCTGTAACGAGATGGACAAGTACTATGACAACGACAAGCATTCTACTTCGGTCTCGGTGGGAAATGGTTGGGACTATTTGAATAGCAAAGGCAATTTTACCAACTTCCTGGCCGCTGTCGATCAGGCCGGTTACACGGATTTGGTGAAGGGGAAAGGTCTTGCCACGATTTTCGCCCCTGACGATGAGGCTTTCGAAGCCTATTTCGCCCGTCATGGCTATAGCTCTTTATCCGATATGCCGGCCGAAGAGGTGAGCAACATGATTACCTATCACCTGCTCTATTACAACTTCAACGGCGAGCGGTTTATGACGTATAAGCCGACGGGTACCTCCACGACCGACAACTACGTGGGGTTGTACTTCCAGTATCGGACCAAGAGCCGTGATGCGAACGAAGAGGTGTACGACCCGGGTGACGGGACCGACCATCTGGTGTTCCACTACGAGAAGAACGTGCCGGTATTCACCCCCAACCTGTTCAATTTCTACGGTTCGACCGGCCGGCAGAATTACGACTACTTCTACGGGGACGGCCTCTGGGAAGGCGACAACTATGTCGAGGGGGACGACCCCTATTTCCGGGTTTCCAATGCCGGTGTGAAGGAGTACGATATCATCACCGATAACGGTTATATCTTCGTTCTTGATGATGTGGTGGAGCCGTTGAAGACCATTTACCAGACCATGAGCGAGAATCCCGACTATTCGCAGTTCACGGCGGCCTACGACCGTTTCAAGGCTCTCTATTACGATGAGGATATCTCCCAGGATTACGGGTATGGTGATTCTCTTTACATCTATCAACATTCAGGGCTTTTTTCCATTGCTTCGGAGTGGCCGCTTGCTGTTTCGGAGACTTTATTGGGCCCGTTGGCCTACGGTTCGTTGACCGTGTTCGCCCCCTCCGACCAGGCCATCAATGAATTTTTCAACCGCTATTGGGCGGAGTATTATGACGATTTCGCTTCGGTGAACTTCAATCCTCTCTACACCTTCATGGGAGAGCAGTTGGCGATTCACCGGCTGAACGGGCAGATAGGTCCCTGTCTCCCCTCCGAAGTGGATGCGGGCAATGTGGTGACGGCTGTCAGTGCTACAGCGGTCGATGTCACCTCCTCCGAGGTGACCGACCCCGCCTTCTGCTCCAACGGTATCTTCTACGGGGTGCAAAAAGTGTGCGAGCCCAAATACTTCTCTTATGTCACGGCGCCGGCCTTTATCAACCCTGACTACAACATGTTCCTGATACTGATGCAACGGGCTGGGGTGCTCGACCTCTATACCGCCGACAACCAATATTTCTATGCCTTCTATCCGACCGATGAGATACTGCAGAACACGGCGGTCGGCGGTGGTGTGGAGGAGACGATGGAATATGTAAATCCCCAGCCCAACCGTTACGGCTACGAAGATGTTGTTTACGTCGATGGGGATGAGACTCCGTCGGTAAACGGCGGGAAAGCCAAACGGATTGTACAAAGCCAGTTCTGCGACAAGGTGATTGAATTGAGCACGGGGGAGAAGATTTACCACTCCACCTACGGAAGCTACAACTACATCTACCAGAATGCGGGCGACAGCCTCTTCTCGTCGCAACTCTATTACGAACATTACGGTAAGGTGTATCCCGATGATAACAATATGATTAAGGCGGAGCCGATTACGAATATCTCGGTGAAAAACGGAGAGGCTTACGCTTTGGTGGGTGAATCGAATGCCTCGGCCCTGATGCCGGTGGAAGACGACTTCGAGTCGCTCTCTGTGAAGACCTCCACCTATTTGCCGTGGGAGTTGACCGAGACGACCTACGGAGCCCGTAACTTCTATGTTTCGGGGTTGAATGCCTTCATCGATGAAAATACCTATGAGTCGACCATCTTCACCACGATGAAGGAGGTGGGCGGTTCGGGCGCCACCCCCCAATACATCGTCTTCGCCCTCACCAACAATGCGGTGATGAACGCCTGGGACGACGGGATTATCGCGACCGGTACCGGTGCTCGGAAAACCAACCGGATGGACCGCTATCTGCCCAATGTCTTTGTTCCGGTGGAGGAGAACATGTTGACCGGTTATCCTTTCCCGCAGGACGGAGAGCATTACGGGGCGTTGAAGACCTTTAAGATTACGGCCGACGGGCAGCGTTCGTCCATTATCCTGGATACCAGCAGCTACCCGATGACGGTGACGACCGACCAGATGGACCATACCGTTCCGGTGGTCAATGCGTTCCCCTATATCTTCTCCGATTGTGCCATCTACATCATCGATGAGTATCTCGATTTCGGGGAAGACTTCAATGTCGGGGAATAATAACAGAAGTACTAATAGAAACAAGTTATATACGCTATGAAAATAACACGAAAAATAGGCCTTTTGCTGATCGCGTTCGTGGTCTCCCAGACGATGTGGGCGCAGACGGTTTTGACCGGTAAGGTATCGGAAAGGGCTTCCGGTGAACCGCTTGCCGGTGCGAGTGTTTCTGTGCAGAACAAGGACGAACGTGCTTTGGTGAGCGTGTTGGTCGATGCCAACGGAGAGTATCGTCTCCGGGTTCCCGACGAGCAGAACTTGACGATTACCTTCTCGTTTATCGGGATGGAGACCTATACGGTGAAGTACACGGGCCAGAAGGTGCTCAACGCCTCCCTGTCTGAATCCAGCCACGACTTGGAAGAGATTAGCGTCTCGGCCAAACGGGTGGAGCGCAACGCCATGGGTCTTACCCCTCGGGAAGAGTTGGGAGCCGTACAGCGGATGAGCATGGAGGGGTTGGAGACCGCTCCTGTGACTTCAGTGGCTGAGGCCCTGCAAGGTGCCCTCTCCAATGTCGATATCGTAACCGGTGCTGACCCTGGGTCGAACAGTACCATCCGTATCCGGGGTACCCAGACCATCAACGGTAACGCCGACCCCTTGATTGTGGTCAACGGAGTGCCGTTCCCGGTCGATGTGGATGACTTCGATTTCGCTTCGGCTTCTACCGACGATTACTCGTCGCTGTTGGATATCTCCCCGGCCGATATCGAGTCGGTCGAGGTGTTGAAGGATGCCCAGGCGACCGCCCTGTGGGGTACCAAGGGTGCCAACGGTGTCTTGGTCATCAATACCAAAAAGGGTGAGAAAGGGAAAATCTCCTTCACCTTCAATACCAGTGCTGAGGTGAAGAAAGAGGCGAGCACCTATCCGCTTCTCGACGCCTCGCAGTATGTCTCCCTGATGCAGGATGCCCTCTGGAACTCGATATTGGATCTCGGTTATACCAACTCCACGGCGCAGACCTATCTGGGACTGTTGAATTCCGACGAGATTAACTTCAACCCTGGGTCGTTGCTCTTCAACGAGTACAACGTCGATACCAAGTGGCTGGACGAGGTTTCGCGCGTGGGCTACACGGTCGATAACTCCTTCTCCATGTCGGGTGGCGGTGATAAGGCGACCTACCGCCTCTCCTTGGGTTACCTGAAGGAGAACGGTACCACCATCGGTGCCGACCTGCAACGGTTCACGACACGGTTCAACATGATGTACAACTTCTCGAAGAAGTTGGATATCACCTCCGAGTTCTCTTTTACCTATAATATACGTAACTCCAACTGGGCGGAGAGCAGCACCTCCAGTCCTCGGAGCATGGCCATGACCAAGATGCCGCAGGAGAGTCCCTACGTGATGACCTCCGACGGTTCGGCCCGCACCAGCTCCTACTTCACCCCCTATAGTGACTTCGACCAGACCTTCTATAGCGACGGGGTATACAACCCGGTGGCTTCGGTCAACGAGGCGGTCAACCGGTTGGATTCCTATTCGACCCGTATCTCCTTCCAACTCCACTACCAGATATTGCCGATGTTCAACTACTACGGTACGGTAGCCCTTACCGCCGACAACACTCGGACGAAGAAGTTCCTTCCGTCGAGTGTGAGCGGTGTGCCCTGGATTGGTTCGGGTAGCGGTGACGGTGCCGCCGACGAGGCCAACTATTGGTACAATCGGAGTTCCGACGCCACGACCGAGCAGCTCTACCTCTATACGGAGAACCGCTTCGTCTACAACCAGACTTTCAACGATATCCACAACATCGTGGCATCGGGCTTCATCCAAGTGGAGCAGACCACGAAGACCGCTTACGGTGCCCAGACTTCGGGTAACGCCTCTTACTACCTCTCCGATCCTTCGGTGGGCGGCTACATCGTCTCCCTCTCCAGTTCGGAGTCGACCACACGGGGTGTCTTCTCCAACCTCTCGGCCCAATACAACCTCTACAACCGCTACATGTTCAACGCCACCTTCCAGATGGAGGGTACTTCGGCCCTCCCGAAACAGTCCCGTTGGGGATTCTTCCCGACCTTCGGTCTGGGCTGGCAGCTCGGCGATGAGGAGTTCATGCGGAATCAGGATGTCATCTCCCTCTTGAAGCTGCGTCTCAGTTGGGGGCAGACCGGTAACGCTCCTTCGGGGGTATCGCCCTATGTCGGCACCTTCAGTGCGGCCTCTTCGGGATACCTCGACATGTCGGCCATCTCCCCCTCGACCATCCAGTTGGATAACATCGACTGGGAGGTCATCGACAAATGGAACGCCGGTGTCGACTTCGGACTCCTCAACGACAAAATCATGTTTACCGTCGACCTCTACAAGAACATCACCAACAATATGTTGCAGAAGAATATGGTGCTTCCTACCTCGACGGGTTTCAGCAAGATACTCTGGTACAACTCCGGTAAGATGACCAACCGAGGCTGGGAGTTCCGTATCGACCTCAACGATATTGTGAAGACGAAGGACTGGAAGTTCAACTTCTCGCTGAACATCTCCCAAAACGACAACATGGTCAACGAATTCCCCTCCAACCTCGATATGGAGAACTACTCCTTCGGGAACGGGAACTACGCTTACCTGATTATGGCGGGCAACCCGTTGGGAGCCTTCTACGGCTACCGTTACAAAGGGGTCTATGCCAATACCGACGACACCTATGCCCGTGACCTCAACGGGAATGTCATCTACGACATCGACGGCAAGCCGGTAGTCATCAAGAACGGTACGACGACCGTCTACCCGGGAGATGCCAAGTATGAGGATATCAACGGCGATGGTGTCATCGACTCCAACGATATTGTCTACCTCGGCAACTATAACCCGAAATTCATCGGCGGTTTCAACTTCCGTCTCTCTTACAAGAACTGGCAACTGTCGGCCAACTTCCAGGGCCGTATCGGGCAGAAGGTCTACAACTCCACCCGTTACTCCTCCGAGTTGATGCGTACCAAGAACAACCAAAGTACCGCTACGTTGCGGCGTTGGCGGAACGAAGGGGATGTGACCGATATCCCACGCGCCCTCTATGGACAGGGATACAACTCCCTCGGTTCCGACCGGTATATTGAGGATGCCACCTTCTTGCGTCTGAAGACCATCACCTTGAAATATTCCTTCCCGAGGAATATCACCAAGAAGATGCATCTCTCGGCCTTCGATTTCTATGTGACTTCGTACGACCTCTTCACCTTGACCAAGTATTCGGGTCAGGATCCGGAGGTGAGCGAGAAGTCGATGGATGACAGCGGCGTAGTGAAGTTGGCGGTCGACAACGCCTCCACTCCTAAGCCGATACGTGTGAAATTTGGTATAAACCTCCGATTCTAATATATTACGGATATGAAGAAGATTTCAATCTATTTAGCGG
>JAJQIP010000177.1 GCA_021199145.1 Porphyromonadaceae bacterium
GAAAAGCCCCTATTTAGTGCATCCGAGAATTAAAAAAAATGAAATAAAAAACATTATATTAGGTGGTGGACAAAATTTCTTAAGTCCGGAAAGACGGTTTGATGCAGTTATTGTATATACTCCTGATTTATTTGATTAGTGTATATGAGGGTTGTAGATTTATTTAGTGGATGTGGTGGTTTAAGTTTAGGTTTTGAACATGCAGGTTTTGAAATTGTAGCAGCATATGATAATTGGCAACCTGCAATCACTGTTTATGAAGCTAATTTTGCTCATCCAATATTTAATGTAAATTTATCAGATGAAGATACTGCGATAAAACATATTGCAGGATTTAAACCTCATATGATTATTGGAGGACCTCCATGTCAAGATTTTAGTAGTGCTGGCAAAAGGAATGAGAACAATGGAAGAGGAGATTTGACAATTTCCTATGCTAAAATTATATCGACAATTAGACCTTCTTGGTTTGTAATGGAAAATGTGTCTACCATTACAAAAACTACGAAGTTGGAAACAGCCCGCAATTTATTCAAAAGGTCTGGATATGGTTTAACACAAATGGTCCTTAATGCTGCATTATGTGGAGTTCCACAAAGAAGAAAAAGATTTATTATGATTGGTCGTTTGGGGGTGCAGGATGACTTCATGCTTGAATTTATTAGAAGAGGCCTTTCTGCAAAAGAAATGACTGTTAAAGACTATTTTGGAGAAAAGATAGATGTAGAGTATTATTATAGGCATCCTAGAAGTTATGCAAGAAGAGGTGTCTTTAGCGTAAATGAACCTAGCCCGACTATCAGAGGAGTAAATCGCCCTATTCCAGATGGCTATAAAATACATTCTAACGACCCGGTACAAAGTTTAGCAGGAGTTAGACCATTAACAACGAGAGAGCGTAGCATGATACAAACTTTTCCGGAGAATTTTATTTTTATGGGAGGGAAAAGCGATATGGAGCAAATGATAGGGAATGCTGTACCTGTAAAATTAGGGAAATTTATAGCATCTGCTATTGATACTTATATTAAAAGTGTGCCAGGCGTAGAAAATTAAGTCTTTATAAATAAAGCATTGTAAAAAAATATTGTGTTTAGACTATAATCTTTCATGAGAAATTCGTATTTCGGAAACGAAAATCAGAACATTTGGGCGACCCGCTTTACGGCGGCGACAAAGGCTTCGCACTCCTCTCGGGTATTGTAGAGGGCAAAAGAGGCCCTCAGTGTTCCCGTGATGTTAAAGCGGTCCATAAGGGGTTGGGCGCAGTGATGGCCCGACCGTAGGGCAAATCCCAGTTTGTCGAGCAACATTCCCATATCGTAGGGGTGTATATCCCGAACGAGGAAGGAGAGGATAGCCCCCTTTTCAGGGGCATTCCCGAAGATGCGCAGCCCCTCCACCTGTTCGGTGAGGAGACGGGTGGTGTATTGCAGCAGATCCTGTTCGTGGGCGGCGATATTCTCCAGACCGAGGTCGGAAACATAGGCAAGAGCCTTGGCAAAAGCGATGGCTCCGATATAGTTGGGCGTACCCGCTTCAAACTTGAAGGGCAACTCGTTGAAAGTGGTCTTCGCAAACGTTACGTGACCAATCATCTCACCGCCTCCTTGATAGGGGGGCATCGCCTCCAGCCATCGCTCTTTCCCATAGAGAACCCCCAGTCCGGTTGGTCCGTAGAGCTTGTGGGCAGAGAAGACGTAGAAATCCACATCGAGAGCCTGTACGTCCACCGCACAGTGCAATACCCCTTGCGCTCCGTCCAAAAGTACGGGTACCTCATGCCGATGGGCGATGTCGATAATCTCCCGAATGGGGTTGACGGTCCCCAAGACATTCGATACGTGGGTAAGGGAGACCAATCTGGTCTTTTCGTTGAACGCCGCCCGATAGGCCTCCATATCGAGAACCCCTCTGTCGTCGATAGGGATGACGTGCAGTTTCAGGTCGGTATAACTTTGCAACAGTTGCCAGGGTACGATGTTGGCATGATGCTCCATTTCCGAGAGGATGATCTCGTCTCCGTCGTGGAGAAAAGCCTTTCCGAATGAATGGGCCACCAGATTTATCGATTCGGTCGTTCCTCGGGTAAAGATGATTTCCCTCTCGGAGGCCGCATGGAGGAAGTGCTGCACCTGTCGGCGGGCCTCTTCGTAAGCCTCGGTGGCCTCTTGGCTAATGCGGTGTACCCCTCGGTGCACATTGGCGTTGAGATGGGTGTAACCGTCGGCAATGGCCTGAACGACACATTGCGGTTTTTGCGATGTGGCCGCATTGTCGAGATAGACCAAGGGCTTGCCGTATACCTCCCGGGAGAGGAGGGGAAAGTCTTCCCGTATTTTCTTTACATCCAGCATGGGCATCTCCTTGTATATTATTGGCAGATACGGCAACCGGCGCACTTGTCCAGCGTGCCTCTGAATCTACGCTCCACCAGTTTATGTAGTCTCTCTTTCAGTTTGTCAATCCGTATCTTCTCAATCACGTCGTGGGTAAAGGCTAGTTTGAGCAGCGTGCGGGCTTCGGCCTCTGGAATACCCCGGGAACGCAGATAGAAGAGGGCGTTGCTGTCGAGTTGTCCCACAGTGGCTCCGTGGTTGCACTTCACGTCGTCGGCGTAAATCTCCAGTTGCGGTTGCGTGTAGATGTGCGCCTCCTGACTTGAGCAGAGGTTGCGGTTGGTCTGCAGGGCCGCTGTCTTCTGGGCCTCCGGCTGTACGAGGATACGTCCGTTGAAAACTCCGGTAGCCGAGTCCTCCAGCACATATTTGAAGAGTTCGTTGCTGCTCCCCCGAGGAGCCTGGTGGTCGATATTGGTGTAGTTGTCCACCTGTTGCCGTTTATCGGCGATAGCCATGCCGTAGAGTTGTATTTCGGCATCCGTACCGGCCAAGGTAATGTAGTAGTTGTTGCGGGTCCGGCCGTTGTGCAGGGTGATGCCGTTGACCAGCACGTTCGAACCGCTTTCCTGGCGGACGAAGGTCGAGGCGACACGGTGGGTGTCGAGGGTCGACTCTTCGAGGTCGTAGTAGTCGAAAGTGGCCCTTTCCCCGACAAAAATCTCTCCCACTGTCGAGAATAGGAATTTGCATTTGTCGATGGTGTGGTCGCAGGAGAGCAACCGCACTTCCGCCCCCTCTTCGAGAATGATGAGTAGCCGGCGATTGGAGAGGGTTTCGTGAGGCCCGTGAACGAGGTTGACCAGTTGCAGGGGCTCTTCCAATCGGATATTGTGAGGGACGTAGAGGAAAAAACCGTCCTGTACGAAAGCGGTATTGAGGGTTACGGTGCCGTCGCTACTCCCTTGCGCCAGTTTCCCATAATAGCGCCCCACCAGTTCGGGATAGGCGGTCGCCGCTTCGCACAGGCTGCCGGCAATGACTCCTTCCGGCAGGTCGTGGAGAGGGGTCCGTAGGAAAATATCCCCGCTACAGACCGAAACCCGGTTGTTGTCCAGGCCCGGCACAGCGCATTGGAATATGGCGTGGGGGTTCTCCGTCGGCTGTATCCGACTCAGATTCAGTCCGTAATCGGGAGCATAGAACGATTCAATATCGGTGTGGAGAAACGCCTCTTCCCCCTTCTTCGGCAATCCTGTCGCCTCGAAACGACGGAGGGCCTCCTCCCGTACGCCGTTCAATACCGGAGCGGAGTGGCTGTTGATGAGGGCGAGGTTTTCGTGAAAGATATCGATATATTGTTGAGCGATGTTCATGACGGGAAATTTTTAGGCCTCCACCTCTTTTTTTATCCAATCGTATCCTTTTTCTTCTAGTTCAAGGGCTAGCTCCGGGCCACCTGATTTGACGATGCGGCCGTTGTAAAGCACATGCACGAAATCGGGGGCGATGTAGTCGAGTAGCCGTTGGTAGTGGGTGATGACAATCGTGGCGTTCTGGTCCGATTTCAGGTGGTTGACCCCTTTCGACACAATGCGCAGGGCATCAATATCCAGTCCGCTGTCGGTCTCGTCAAGAATGGAGAGGCGGGGTTGCAGCATGGCCATCTGGAAAATCTCGTTCCGTTTCTTTTCGCCTCCCGAAAAGCCTTCGTTTACCGAGCGGTTGACCAGTTTGTTGTCCATCTCGACCAATGCCCGTTTTTCCCGCATCATTTTCAGGAAATCGGTCGCCGAGAGGGGCTCTTCTCCCCAATATTTGCGTTTGGCGTTGAGTGCCGCCCGCATGAAGTTGACCATGCTCACACCGGGTATCTCCACGGGGTATTGAAAACTTAGGAAAATCCCCTCGTGGGCCCGCTCTTCGGGAGAGAGAGCCAACAGGTCTTTTCCGTAAAATTCAATGGTCCCCGTTGTCACTTCGTAGGCAGGGTTTCCGGTCAAGACCATCGAAAGGGTGCTTTTGCCCGAACCGTTGGGGCCCATGATGGCATGTACTTCGCCCGGTTTTACCGTTAGATTGATTCCTTTTAAAATCTCTTTGCCCTGGATGTTGGCATGTAGGTTTTTTATCGTGAGCATATCTCTATAATGTTTTCTTGATTTGTGGAAAGAACTCCTTATCCTACGGAATTTTCAAGTGTGATTTGCAGCAGCTTTTGCGCTTCGACGGCAAACTCCATTGGGAGCTTGTTCATCACCTCCTTGGCGTATCCGTTGACGATGAGGCCCACCGCCTCTTCGGTTGGTATGCCTCGTTGGTTGCAATAGAATATCTGCTCCTCGTTGATTTTCGAGGTGCTCGCTTCGTGTTCGACAACAGCTGTTTCGTTCTGGATATCCATATAGGGGAAGGTGTGGGCCCCGCAATGGGAGCTGAGCAGCAGACTGTCGCATTGGGTGTAGTTGCGGGCGTTTTCCGCTTGGGGAGATACCCGTACCAGTCCTCGGTAACTGTTCTGGCTGTATCCGGCGGAGATTCCCTTCGACACGATGGTGCTGCGGGTGTTCTTCCCGATGTGAATCATTTTGGTCCCCGTGTCGGCCTGTTGATGGTTGTTGGTCACGGCCACCGAATAGAACTCTCCGATGGAGTTGTCTCCGGCCAGGATGCAACTGGGGTATTTCCAGGTGATGGCCGAACCGGTCTCTACTTGTGTCCACGAAATCTTTGAACGCTCCCCTTTGCAAAGACCCCGTTTGGTCACGAAGTTGTAGATGCCACCCCGTCCCTCTTTGTCTCCGGGGTACCAGTTCTGTACGGTGGAGTATTTCACTTCGGCCCGTTCGTGTGCCCGTATCTCCACGATAGCGGCGTGCAGTTGGTTCTCGTCCCGCATGGGAGCGGTACACCCTTCGAGGTAACTTACATAGCTGTCATCGTCGGCGACAATGAGGGTCCGTTCGAATTGTCCCGTGTTGGCCGCATTGATGCGGAAGTAGGTCGACAGTTCCATTGGACAGCGTACTCCTTTGGGAATGTAGACGAAAGAGCCGTCGCTGAATACGGCCGAGTTGAGGGCGGCGAAGAAGTTGTCTCGGTAGGAGACGACCGACCCGAGGTATTGGCGTACCAGGTCGGGATAATTTCTGACCGCTTCGCTGAACGAGCAGAAAATGATGCCCAGTTGGGAGAGTTTCTCCTTAAAGGTGGTCTTTACGGAAACACTGTCCATGACCGCATCGACAGCAACCCCCGACAAGACCATCTGCTCCTCTAAGGGTATCCCCAATTTGTTGAAGGTATCCAACAGTTGCGGGTCAACCTCCTCGAATTTTTTTGGATTCTCTTTGCTCTTGGGGGCGGCGTAATAGCTGATGGCCTGGTAATCGATGTCGGGAATCTCCAGATGGGCCCAACGGGGCATTTTAAGGCTCTTCCAGTGGGTGAATGCCTTGAGCCGGAAGTCCAGCAGCCAGTCGGGTTCGCCATTTTTTGCGGGGTTTAGCCGTAGGATGTGCGCGGCAAGTCATTGCGGGATAACCACCGTTTCGATATCAGTCGTGAAGCGGTATTT
>JAJQIP010000036.1 GCA_021199145.1 Porphyromonadaceae bacterium
ACTTAACCAATACAGCGCAAAGGTAAAAATAATTTTAAAAATAGATAAAGGTTTTCTATTAAATTTTAAACGGAGACATGAGGATTTTCATTTTCGTTATATTCCTCGTCGCTTTCTACAATTTCATTTAGATTTATGGGCTCTTTGGCAACAAAACTGTTGCGACGATATTTACAGTCGTTTACTAGACAATGGTGGCAATGCAGTTCGTTGCAAGAATCCGCATGAACAGAGAATGTGATTTTTTCATTGCTTTCCCGGCTCAAGGTCTCTCCCAAAAACTCGCAGGCATTGTGCCCTTGTTCCACCGTATAATACCAAGGTAACGTAAGGTCGCAATCAATAAAACTATACGACCCGTATTCAAGTATTTTCAGGTTGTGGATGTCTATCCAATCGTCTTGCCGATGCTTATTGAGTATATCGGCAATATATGAAAGTCGCTCAGGGTTGGCTTGGTCGGTAAGCGTAGCGAAGGTCCTATGAAGAATCGTTATTGCCGTATAAATGATGATTCCTCCAAAAATCACCGCCATGAGACTATCGATAATGATGAGTCCGGTAATTCGCACAAGTATTAAGCCGGCCACCAAAGCAATGGTAGAATAGGTGTCGGATTGCAGATGTTTCCCTTCCGCAATCAGGGCTTCAGAGTTGTGACTATTACCTATTTTGATGCTGAGCATTCCTAACAGGAAATTGATGATACTGGCTGCTGCTGTAATGCATATACCAATATCGAGACTGGAGATTTCCCCTGGTGTGAAGATACGTTCAATGCCGTGGTAGATAATAATGATTCCGGCAATGATAATAAATATTCCCTCCATAGAGGCGGAAATCATCTCAATTTTCCCATGTCCAAAGGGATAGCTCTTGTTTTTTGGACGAGCGGCAAGGCGTATGCAATAGAGGCTCATCGCCCCTGCCGCTACATTGGCGATACTCTCTAAGGCATCGGTGAAGATAGCGGATGAATCGGTAATATAATAGGCGATGAATTTCCCAATCATCAGCAGGGTAGAGCAGAAGAGGACAAATCCTTGTGTCTTTTGTTTTATGGGTGCGGCGGAAATCATGGTTCGTATTCGTTAGAGTTTCATAAGGGGAGAATAGAAAAGCACTCTCAACCGTTATGCGATTGAGAGTGCTTTGATGGAAATCGCTGTTGGTTTTACAAATTCGCTTCGATTTTGGCTTTTAAGTCAGCTTTCGAGGAGGCTCCTACTTGTTTGTCGACCAATTTGCCTCCTTTGAAGAAGAGCAGTGTGGGAATATTGCGGATGCCCATTTCACTGCTCAGGGTGTTGTCATCATCCACATTGTATTTGCCAATAATGGCTTTTTCCGCAAATTCAGTAGCAAGTTCATCTATTGCAGGAGCAATGCTACGGCAGGGACCGCACCATTCCGCCCAAAAGTCCACCACTACGAGTTTGTCTTGTGCTAAAAGTTCTTTGTAGTTAGCATCGGTAATTTTCTGTGCCATAAATAATAGAGACTAATTATGTTATAATTCCTGTATATTCTTCAAGGGTTCAAAGGTAATAAAAAAAGAACGGATTGTCGAAATGTCCCGTAAAAATCTTTTGAGAATTGGCATCAGGCCAATTCCCGTTCCTCTTCAAGCGGTATTTCTTCGTTCTCTTCGACTTTTTCCTCCATGACCTTTTCTTGGTGGAGAATCCCGTTTATTTTGAATGCTATATTGCTGTCGATTAGAAATTTTGTTATTCCGTTGATGTCCGATATTTTAAATGGTCGGGCAAATAAAGTAATGGTATTGTCCGGTTCATTCTCATCGATTAACTCAAAATAAAGCTTCGTTTTCCCTTTGTCGTTATTTTGCAGTTTCTGACTTAATGTATCGATTAGAGCCTGGCTTATCGAGTTGACAGGAAGTACGATGGTGAGGCTTTCTACAATACGATCATTGACATCAGGTAGCAGTTCGATGGAGTTTATTTTCAGACCGAGCAGGTCACTTCCCGGGAAACGGGGCTCAATGCTTCCCCGTATGTAAAGATAGAGGTTAGAAACGCCAAATTTATGGAAGTTGATATAGTCATTTCCCGCTAAAAAGATTTCTCCGACCCCGGAATAATCTTCCACTTTAATCACTCCAAAAGGCTTGTTGTTTTTTGAGGTGCCTTCTCGAAAGCCGATGACAATTCCTCCCATTGTGAGGTCTCGGCCTTTCAAGGCTTCATAGTTATCCAGTTCTTTCAGAGTGGTGTTACAGCCATACTGCAGGGCGATACGGTATTTGTCTAATGGGTGAGCCGATAGGTAGATTCCTATCAAATCTTTTTCTTTGTTCAATTTTTCCAAATCGGACCATGGAGCCGTCTCAGGTATGGCGGGATGAATGACATCAATCGGACTGAGATCCCCAAAAAGAGAGTTATTATGTAGGTTTTTATCGGCTTGATATTTGCTGCCAAATCGTATGAGTGTTTCAGAAAAACTTTCGTTTTTGCTGTTTACGGCAAGATAACATTCCCGGCTGATTCCGAAGCAGTCAAATCCGCCTGCAATGGCGATATTTTCAATGTTTTTCCTATTGCAGGCTGATAAATTGACCCGTTGTACAAAGTCAAATATATCGGAGAAAGGACCATTTTTCTCCCGTTCTTCAACAATATAACGTACCGCATTTTCACCAACCCCTTTGATTGCTCCTAATCCGAAACGGATATTTCCATCCTTATTTACTGTGAATTTTGAGGAACTCTCGTTTACATCAGGGCTGAGCACTTTGATTCCCATGCTTTTGCACTCATCCATGAATTTGGTTATTTCATCGATATCTGAAATATTCCGGCTTAATACGGCCGCCATATATTCCGAAGGGTAGTTAGCTTTGAGGTAGGCCGTTTGATAGGCAATCCACGAGTAGCATGTGGCATGCGACTTGTTGAAGGCGTAAGAGGCAAAATCTTCCCAATCCCTCCAAATCTTTTCAAGTACTTGAGGATTGTGTCCGTTTTTCTCTCCTCCACTGAGGAAAAGAGGTTTCAGCTCATCCAGCTTTTCCTTGATTTTCTTCCCCATCGCTTTCCTTAATCCATCCGATTGGCCTCGTGTAAAATTGGCCAATATACGTGAAAGCAACATCACCTGTTCTTGATATACGGTAATGCCGTAGGTCTCTTTCAGATATTTTTCCATGATGGGAATATCGTAGGTGATTTTCTCTTTCCCTTGTTTACGGGCGATAAACGAAGGAATGTACTTCATGGGCCCCGGACGATAAAGCGCATTCATGGCAATGAGGTCCTCAAAAGCGGTGGGTTGTAGTTCCCGCAGATATTTTTGCATTCCTGGGGACTCGAATTGAAATGTCCCGATTGTACGTCCTTCCCCGAAGAGCTTGTAGGTGGCAGGGTCGTTGATGTCGATGGTATCTATGTTTATGTCGATGTTACGCGAAAGTTTGATGTTGGTCAACGCCTCTTTAATGATAGAGAGTGTTTTCAGGCCCAAGAAGTCCATCTTGATAAGTCCCGTATCTTCAATCTCCGAACCTTCGTATTGGGTTACCAATAATTTCTCTCCTGTTTCCTTATCGTCTGCCGTACTCACGGGTACCCAATCGGTGATATCGTCACGGCAAATGATAGTACCGCATGCATGCACACCTGTTCCCCGTACATTTCCTTCGAGCATTTGCGCATACTTCATTATATTGCGGGTCCGTTCATTCTCGCAGGCCGCTTGTAACTCAGGTACGGCAGCTATGCAATTTTTTATGTTCACTTTCGGTGATTTCCCGTTGACTTCAGGCAGACGGTCCGGTATCAATTTCGTCAGGCGGATTGATTCGGCCAAGGGCAATTCTTCCACTCGTGCGACATCCTTGATAGCCATTTTAGCTGCCATCGTACCGAAAGTGATGATGTGGGCCACTTTTTCATGACCATATTTTTCGGTTACCCAACGCAATACTTCTCCCCGTCCGTCATCATCGAAGTCAATATCGATATCAGGTAGGGAGATACGGTCAGGATTGAGGAAACGTTCAAACAGCAAATCGTATTTGGTGGGGTCAATTTGGGTAATTCCCAGGCAGTAGGAGACCGCTGACCCTGCCGCTGAACCTCTACCGGGTCCTACAGATACACCCATTTGACGGGCCGCAGATATGAAATCCTGTACAATGAGGAAGTAGCCGGGAAAACCCATTGTTTTCATAACGTGCAATTCGAAAGCAATGCGCTCCTCCAACTCTTTTTTTAGCGGAGAGCCATATCGTTTGTAGGCTCCATCGTAGGTCAGTTTTTTCAAGTAGTCGGCCTCAAGTTTGATACGGTATAATTTGTCGTATCCTCCTAATAGCTTGATTTTTTTCTCCGCTTCTTCCTGGGATAGGACCACATTCCCGTTTTCGTCTTGGGTGAACTCATCAAACAGATCTTTTTCACTATACTTTTTACGATATTCTTCTTCCGTCCCAAAGTCGACCGGAATATTAAATGTCGGCATGATGGGGGAATGGTCTATGCTGTATGTCTCTATTTTATCATAAATTTCAACGGTATTGGCCAAAGCTTCGGGTATATCTCCAAAAACGTCGTTCATCTCCTCCGTCGTTTTCATCCACTCTTGTTTGGAGTAGCCCATGTTGGGATTACTTTCCCGTATGGTATGGCCTGTGTTTAAACAAATAAGACGTTCGTGAGCATCCGCATTTTCTTCATTGACGAAATGTACATCGTTGGTGCAGATAAGTTTGACATCAAATTTTTTTGCACACTTCAGCAATACTTCATTTACTTCTTGCTGTTTCTCAAAAGTTTCGTGGTTTGCATTGGGTACCGTAGCTTTGTGCCGTTGCAATTCGAGATAGTAGTCATCGCCGAAGATGTTTTTATACCAGGTGATAGCCTCTTCTACCTCATCCAGTTTCCCTTTCAAAATTTTCTGGGGTACTTCCCCACCCAGACAGGCCGAGGCGATAATCAACCCTTCGTGGTATTTCTCCAGTTCCACCCGGTCGGTACGGGGGCGCATATAGAACCCTTCCGTCCATGCTTTGGAGACCAATTTGATGAGGTTGTGATATCCTTTTTCATTTTTGGCAATGACAATTAAGTGATAGCCGCTTTGATCGTCCTTCCCATTTTTGTCGTATAGCCGTTTGCGGGCCACATACATTTCACATCCGATGATGGGTTTAAATGGCTTTTTCGCTTTGGCCGTTTCAAGTTGTCCTTGTAATTCCTGTAGTTTGCCTACCTGTTCCGAATCGTCACTTTTTATTTCGGCGATTTTCTTCTCTATTTCCTGAACCTCTTTTTTCAGTTTGGAATTTTTCTTTTTGATGTAGTTGTAAAATTCCTTTACACCGAACATGTTTCCATGATCGGTCAAGGCGATACCGGGCATACCGTCTTCTATAGCTTTATCAACGAGGGCAGGTATGCTCGCTTGTCCGTCAAGAATGGAATATTGAGAGTGAACATGCAGATGTACAAAAGGTTGTGCCATGGCATTAGAAAAGATAATTCATTTGCTAAAGGTAACGAAAAGCGGTTAAAACCTTACGGAATTTCCGGGAAAAATCTTCGTTTTTATTTTCTTTTTTATAATCATTTGGATGCGAATTACAAGGAATCCGTGTCATTTCTATTATGAAATTTTTTTTATATTATAGAATGAAATGCAGTAGACATTGTTTCAAAAAAAGTGGGCTGTAAACATTTGTTTACAGCCCACTTGACTGTTTTGAGGATTACATTAAAGGATTCCCTGATCCATCATGGCTTTGGCCACTTTCATGAATCCTGCGACATTGGCTCCTTTGACGTAGTTGACGTAACCGTCGGCCTGTTTTCCATATTTGACACATTGTGTGTGGATGTCCATCATGATTTGCTTCAGGCGAGCATCACCCTCTTCTGTCGTC
>JAJQIP010000201.1 GCA_021199145.1 Porphyromonadaceae bacterium
TCGACCGCATCTTCCTTCCCTATGTCGTCTACGAACGGAAGGCCGACAAGGAGCGGGTCAACAGTTACAACTGCCCTATCGTCTCGGGCTACTCTGAGATTGCCAAAGGGGTCATGCCGCTTACGGTTCCCCTCGATACGCCGGTCATCACGTTCAAGGACGAAAAGGCTCTCTATTGGCAATGTGCCGATTATCTTCAGAGTTTGGGGGTCGTCCCCAAGAGGGTCAAGATGGCTTTTGCCGCTGCAAATGATGCCCAACGCACCTACGAAACGTCGGTGGCAGAATATATGCAGGGACTCTTCCGCCACAACCGGCAGGAGGGTCGCCTTACCGTACTGTTGGCCGGACGGCCTTACCACTCCGACAAGCTCATCCAGCACAAGATTTCCGATATGATTGCCGCCATGGGGGTGGATGTCATCTCCGACGACGTAATCCGGGGTCTTCCTGCCGGGGAACGGGAATCCCGCTTCATCTCCCAATGGGCCTATCCCAACCGTATCCTGGCCGCCGCCCGCTGGGCCGCCACACAAGGCGACGAACTGCAGTTCATCCAGCTCACCTCTTTCGGTTGCGGTCCCGATGCCTTTCTGGTTGACGAGGTGAAGGAGCTGCTCCACCGCCACGGGAAGAGCCATACGCTGTTGAAAATCGACGATGTGAACAATATCGGTTCCATCCGGTTGCGGGTCCGCTCGGTCATTGAAAGTCTCAAGATGCAACGGGAAGGCGAACGGAAGACGTTACCCTTCGTCACGACTCCTCCCTATACCGAAGCCGATGTACGACGCAAAATCATCGTTCCCTTCTTCACCCCCTTCATTTCGCCTCTGATACCCGATATCTTCCGCCTGGCGGGATACGATGTCGAGGTACTCCCCATGAGCGACAGGGAGGCGGCCGATTTCGGACTGCAATACGCCAACAACGAGATTTGCTATCCGGCTACCCTGGTGGTCGGTGATATCGTCAAGGCCTTCAAGGAGGGACGCTACGACCCCGCCGTTACCGCTGTAGCCATGACTCAGACGGGCGGACAGTGTCGGGCTACCGGTTATATCGCCCTCATCAAGAAGGCATTGGTCGATGCCGGTTATCCCGATGTGCCGGTTGTCTCTGTCGCTTTCGGCAGTTCGTTCGATAACCCCCAACCCGGTTTCAAAATCAACTGGATTAAACTCCTCCCCATCGCCATCGCCTCCATCCTCTTCGGTGATTGTATGGCCAAATGCTACTACGCCTCCATCGTACGGGAGACCGAAGAGGGGGCGGCCGACCGTCTGCGGGATGCCTATATGCAGAAGGCGTGCGAGGCCATCCGACGCAACAAGCCCGGTGAACTTCTTTCGTTAGCGGCCAAGGCGGCGGCAGCCTTTGCGGCGGTCATCAATCCGAACAAGAAGGTACCCAAAGTGGGTATTGTGGGGGAGATTTTCCTGAAATTCCACGCTTTCGCCCAAAAAAATATCACCTCCTGGCTGGTCGAACATCACATCGAAGTGGTGCCCCCCACGCTGACGGAATTTTTCCTGCAATCGTTTGTCAATCGGCAGGTGAATCAAGACAATCGTTTGGTTCCCAAGAAATTGCCAAACTTCCTTTTGCGACGGGCTTATGTCATAGTGCGGCGGCAGATTGAGAAATTTAATCGGGCGGCCGCTGCTTTCCCCCTCTTTTCGCCTGCCGCTGACATTTTCGACCTCTCCCGTTACGGTGAGGAGGTCATTCCCCTCTACGCCCAATTCGGGGAGGGTTGGCTTCTCCCGGCCGAAGTTATCGCCATGGCGCACCACGGGGTGGAGCATGTGGTGAGTCTGCAGCCCTTCGGCTGTATCGCCAACCACATTGTGGCCAAAGGGGTGGAAAAGAAGATTAAGACGCTCTACCCCCAGATGAACCTCCTTTCGTTGGATTTTGACAGTGGGGTGAGCGATGTCAACGTCACCAACCGTATGCTCCTCTTCATTCATGGGTTGGAGAAATAAATACCCGACTATATAAAAAACAATCGGGGCGGTCCAATGTTTTGGAGCGCCCCGATTTCTTATGCAAAGGAAAGTTCAGCCTCTGTTATTCGGCATCCGTTCCCCATTGTTGCTTAGCCAGCCGTTTGTAGTTGTTGTAACGCCATTGGGCGTTGGCTTTGGCGGCGGCGAAGAGGTCTTCAGCCTCGTTGGGATACTGTTTCATTACGGAAGCGTAACGAACTTCTCCTTTGAGGAAGTCCTCGAATTTATCCCATTGCGGCTCTTTGCTGTCGAGGGTGAAGGGATTCTTCCCGGCAGCTTCGAGTTCGGGATTGTACCGCCACAGGTGCCAGTAACCACACTCTACGGCAGCGGCCTCTTCGGCTTGCGATTTGCCCATTCCCTTCTTCAATCCGTGGTTGATACAGGGGGCATAGGCGATGATAATCGAAGGTCCGTTGTACGCCTCCGCCTCACGGATAGCCTTGAGGGTCTGTGCCTGGTCGGCTCCCATAGCGATTTGGGCGCAATAGACATAGCCGTAGGTCGAAGCAATCAGACCGAGGTCTTTCTTGCGAACCCGTTTACCGGCAGCAGCGAACTTGGCGATGGCTCCCAGCGGGGTTGCTTTGGAGGCCTGACCACCTGTGTTGGAGTACACTTCGGTATCGAGTACAAGTATATTCACATTCTTACCCGATGCGATGACATGGTCGAGACCGCCGAAACCGATATCGTACGAAGCACCGTCACCACCGATAATCCATTGCGATTTCTTGATAAGGAACTTCCCGAGTTCGGCAATTCCCTTGCAAAGGTCGCATTTGTCGGCGTTAGCCTCTACGATAGGACGTATCTTGGCGGCCAATTCGATGGTCTTTTCCGTATTGCTCCGGTTCTCAATCCACTCTTTGAAGAGCGCCTTGCACTCTTCGGGAGTACCCTCTTTTGCAATGGCTTCGTTCATGAGGCGGGCAATCCGGTCACGCATCCGCTCTGTGGCGATAGCCATACCCAGACCGAATTCGCAGAAGTCCTCAAAGAGGGAGTTGGCCCAAGCCGGTCCGTGACCCTCTTCGTTGGTCGTGTACGGGGTCGAAGGTATCGAACCGGAGTAGATAGACGAACAGCCGGTGGCGTTGGAAACCATCTGCCGGTCACCGAAGAGTTGCGAAATAAGTTTCACATAGGGGGTCTCACCGCAACCTGAGCAGGCACCGGAGAATTCAAACAACGGGGTGGCGAACTGCGAGTTCTTCACGTTCGACTTGATGTCGACAAGAGCCTGTTTGCTCTTCACGTTGTTTACGCAATATTCCCAGTTGGGAGCTTCAGCGAGCTGTCCTTCGAGAGGTTTCATGGCGAGGGCCTTGCCCTGCTTGTTGCCCGGACATACATCGACACAGTTTCCGCATCCGAGGCAGTCGAGTACATCGACCTGCATCCGGAAGGTCATTCCTTCGAACATCTTGCCCACAGCCTTGATGGAGGGGAACTTGGCACCGGCCTGTTCGGCGGCGTCGAGAACGAACGGACGAATGGCGGCGTGCGGACAAGCGTAAGCACACCGGTTACATTGGATACAGTTCTCGGGAGTCCACTCCGGAACGAATGTGGCCACACCCCGTTTCTCATACTTGGCGGTTCCCTGCGGCCAGGTACCGTCTTCGATTCCCTTGAAAGCGGAAACCGGCAGCAAATCACCGTTTTGGGCGTTGATAGGCCGTACCACTTCATTGATGAAAGCGGGGTCGTTGTTGGCGACCGCCTCATCGGCGGGCAGGTTAGCCCAAGCAGGGTCTATAGTGAGTTGCTTGTATTCTCCGCCACGGTCTACGGCGGCATAGTTCTTGTTCACCACATCCTCTCCCTTCTTACCGTACGACTTCACGATGAACTTCTTCATCTGCTCGATGGCGAGGTCCACGGGAATCACACCGGTTATCCGGAAGAAGGCCGATTGCAGAATGGTGTTGGTCCGGTTACCGAGGCCGATTTCCTGGGCAATCTGAGTGGCGTTGATATAGTAGACGGTGATATTCTTTTGGGCGAAATACCGTTTCACATTATTCGGCAGGTTCTTGGCCAACTCTTCGCCATCCCAGACGGTGTTGAGCAGGAAGGTACCGTTCTGACGGAGACCACGGGTCACGTCGTACATCCGCAGATAGGCTTGTACGTGGCAGGCGACAAAGTTCGGAGTGTTCACCAGATAGGTCGAGCGGATGGGGGTATCCCCGAAACGCAGGTGCGAGCAGGTGAAACCGCCGGACTTCTTCGAGTCGTACGAGAAGTAGGCCTGGCAGTGTTTGTCGGTATTGTCACCGATAATCTTCACGGAGTTCTTGTTGGCTCCTACGGTACCATCGGCACCGAGACCGTAGAACTTCGCTTCGAACATTCCTTCGCCGCCCATGGCAATCTCCTCGCCCACGGGAAGTGAGGTGAAGGTTACATCGTCGACGACACCTACAGTGAAGTGGTTCTTCGGGGTCGGTAAAGCCAGATTTTCATAAACCGCCAGAACTTGAGCGGGAGTGGTATCGTTCGAACCGAGTCCGTAACGGCCGCCGATGATGAGCGGGGCATTCTCTTTTCCGTAGAATGACTCTTTCACGTCGAGGTAGAGAGGTTCACCGTTGGCACCCGGCTCTTTGGTACGGTCGAGTACGGCAATCCGTTTCACGCTGGCAGGAATAGCGGACAGGAGGTGTTTGGTCGAGAACGGCCGATACAGGTGAACGGCCACCATGCCGACCTTCTTTCCTTGTGCGGCCAGATAGTCGATAGTCTCCTGAATGGCTTGGGTAATCGAACCCATGGCGATGATAATATTCTCGGCATCGGGTGCTCCGTAGTAGTCGAAGAGTCCGTACTGACGACCGGTGATTTTCGAAATCTCCTTCATATACTCCTCTACAATACCTGGAACGGCTTCGTAGTATTTGTTGCACGACTCCCGGTGAGCGAAGAAGGTATCAGGGTTCTCCGCCATACCCCGGGCTACCGGTTTCTCCGGATTCAACGAACGATCCCGGAACTCCTTCAAGGCCTTTTGGTCGATGAGCGGGGCGAGATCGTCGTTCTCCAGCATCTCAATCTTCTGGATTTCGTGCGAAGTACGGAAACCGTCAAAGAAGTTGACGAACGGTACACGGGCCTTGATAGTCGCAAGGTGGGCTACCCCGGCGAGATCCATTACCTCTTGTACCGAACCTTCGGCCAACATGGCGAATCCCGTCTGGCGGGTCGACATCACATCCTGGTGGTCACCGAAGATACAGAGGGAGTGCGAAGCCAACGTACGGGCCGAAACGTGGAACACACAGGGAAGGAACTCCCCTGCAATCTTATACATATTAGGAATCATCAGCAACAATCCCTGCGAAGCCGTGTAGGTTGTGGTCAACGCACCAGCTTGCAACGAACCGTGCACGGCACCAGCGGCACCGGCTTCCGACTGCATCTCCTCAACGTGAACCGTCTCACCGAAGATGTTTTTTCTCCCGGCAGCGGCCCACTCATCCACATACTCGGCCATAGGCGAGGAGGGGGTGATAGGGTAAATGGCCGCCACCTCACTGAACATGTACGAGACATGCGCAGCGGCTTGGTTACCATCACAGGTAATGAATTTCTTTTGTTTACTCATAGAAATTGATTTTTGAGAATTATGGTTTATGTAGTTATAGATTAATTAGTTTTCAATACAAGAAACCGAAAAGCCACAGCGGAATCCGGTTCTCCCGCCCCGTTTCGCACCCGTCCACAGCATAGATAATGTCGGGCCTGTGCCGCCCACGCACATACTCCCCCTCAATCTTGAAGGCATGCCGGCGATTCACCAAAAAGTGGATATGATGGCTCCCCGCATTCAAGCGGTTGTCCTTGTGCAGCGTATTGTAGAAGAAGGTCTCCCGCACCG
>JAJQIP010000015.1 GCA_021199145.1 Porphyromonadaceae bacterium
GCATAAAGATGCATCTGCAAAGGTAACTTTTTTTTTGGAAAAATCTGCTGTTATACCCTTTAATCAACACCATTTTTGTTTTTTTGTACAAATCAGACAGCGGCAACGACAAAACGGTCAATCGGAGGAAAAAAAGATGATTTTCCATGACAGACAAAATTATTTTTATAATTTTGTCCTCCGATAAGAAACAACCAAAATTTTTATATAACTTTGTTCATCAATAAAAGCTCTAGACAGAAAAGTGAAGTCTCAACCCTTAAAATCGGGAAAAAGGAACTCTATATGGAATATGCCATCATAGCGGCTGGGGAAGGGTCACGCCTTGCCCAAGAGGGGGTGAAAGAACCGAAGCCTCTTGTATCGGTAGGCGGGGAACCGCTCATCGACCGCCTCTGCCGCATCTTCTCAGAGAACCGAGCGTCCCGTATCCACATCATTATCAACGAGGAACATCTCGAAGTACGACATCATGTGGAAGCGCTGAGTCACCGCTTTCCCATACGCCTTGTCATCAAAAGCACCCCCAGTTCGATGCACAGCTTTTACGAACTGGCCTCCGGCATCGAAGGGGAGAAATTCTGCCTGACAACGGTAGACCCCATTTTCGACGAACAGGAATTTTCCCGCTATATCGACCTCTTTTCCCAAGAGAATTCTCTCGACGGCTATATGGCCGTGACCGGTTTTGTCGATGACGAAAAGCCCCTCTATGTCGAGGCCGATTCCCGACAATTCATCACGGCCTTCGGTGACACGCCCACTCCCCTCACCCGCTATGTTTCCGGAGGTATTTACGCCTTCTCCCGAAAGGTTCTCCCCTACCTGGTTCAAGGAGTGAGCCAGGGTCTCTCCCGAATGCGCAATTTTCAACGCCTCCTCATTGAAAAGGGTTTGACCCTGAAAGCCCACCCCTTTTCCTGCATCATCGATATCGACCATGCGGCCGATATTGCCAAGGCCGAATCCTTTTTACACACCTGCAAACACGTCCGCCCATGAATCCTCTCTGCATCGGAATAAGCCGGCATCCCCGCTACTCTCCCAACCGGAGAGTGCAGGACCACACCATTTTTACCCTTGTGGCCGAATACTTGCAGGAAAGGGGATTCACGGTCCGCACCTATACGGAGGAGGCGTTTGTCCGGAGTCTTGACACGGCGCCGTTTCTCTTCCACATGACCCGTAGCACGGCCGTCATTGACCGGCTGGAGGAGTTGGAAAGAGAGGGAACAGTAGTGGTCAATACCCCAAGCAGCATCCGAAATTGCTATCGGGGCAGGTTAGTGCGTCTCTTCTTCCAAAACGATATTCCCTACCCCGACACTTTTGAAATCGGAACATCCGCCTCACAAGAGGAGATGGAGAAGAGGTTAAGGCACTACGACATGAAGTCGTGTTGGCTGAAGCGGCGGGACGAATATACCCTCTCTCCCGAAGATGTCTGTTTCGCCGGTTCGGACAGAGAGGCGTTGCTGAAACTGCAGGCCTTTGCTCGGCGACATATCGATTACGTCATTGTGAACCGCCATCTCCCGGGTGACCTGCTGAAATTTTACGGGATTGAGGACTCCTCTTTTTTCTTTACCTGTTATCCCGACTCGAACAACAAATTCGACAAATTCTGTTTTGCGACTCCGGAAGGCTCTTCTACCCGTATACCCTTTCGGAAAGAGGCCCTGCGGGATATCTGTTCTCGAGCCGCCAAAGCGTTGGGTCTCTCCGTATACGGCGGAGATGCGATTATATCTCCCGACGGCTCCATCCACATTATCGATCTGAACGACTGGCCGAGTTTTTCTCCCTGTCTGCAAGAAGCTGCCTGTCACATCGTTCAATTCCTGATAAAAAAGTTCTCTGTCTGATATGTCCCGAAAGAATGCCTCCCCTCGTCCCTCTTTGGCGTCGACCTTGAAATCCCGTGACACCGAAGAGACTTTCGACCTCCTCTTCTACCGTCCTATCGGCTATCTCTGGGCGCTGATTTGCAGGAGACTGGGCATTGTCCCCAATGCCGTGACCATCCTGGCCATTGTCTTGGGTACGGCGGGCGGCATACTTCTCTTTTTCGGACAACTCTCTTTCACCGTTGGAGCGATTATCTTGATTGTCTTTGCCAACTCTCTCGACAGCGCCGACGGACAATTGGCCCGCATGACGGGGCAGTACTCCCGCTTGGGCCGCTTTCTCGACGGCATGTGCGGCGATATCTGGTTTGTGGTCATCTACTTCGCCGTCGCCTATCGGCTCAGTCAGGAGGGATGGGGTATCTACGCCTACCTGTTGGGACTCTTCACCGGACCCTTCCACGCCAAGCAGGCGGCTATGGCCGACTATTACCGCAACTTCCATCTCTTTATCCTCAAGGGAAAACAGCAAAGTGAATGGGATGATTCCACTCGTCTGGCGGACAGCTATGCAAGAATGAAGTGGTTTCCGAACTTCCTCTCCAAACTGGCGGCCCTCGTCTACCTCGGCTACACTCGGCAACAGGAGCGCACCTCTCCGGCACTGCAAAAATTACGGGCTCTCCTCAATAAGCGGTACGGCGAAGAGTGGCCGGAGGAGTTCCGCCAGGCTTTCCGCCGGCAGAGCAAACCGCTGATGAAATACACCAATATCCTCACTTTCAACACCCGCATCTTCGTGCTCTTCATCGTCATGTTGCTCGACAAGCCGCTCTACTACTTCCTGTTCGAACTCACCGTGATGAACCTTCTCCTGCTCTACATGATTGTCCGCCACGAACATATTTGCCGCCGTTTCACGGAGGCGCTCGAAAAGGAGGGTGAGGCATGAAGGAAATAAAAGGAATGCTTTTCGATTTCGGGGGAACGCTCGATACCAACGGCATCCATTGGGGCATCGTTCTGCAAGAGGCCTATCACAATGCCGGAATAGTGTTGGAGGATTCCGCTTTCCAAGAAATCTATACCCAAACCGAACGGAAGTTGGGAAGCCAACCTATCATCGCCCCGACTGATACCTTCCTGGAGGTGATGCAAAAAAAGACGACACTCCAACTCGACTATGCCATCACGCACCATCTCTTGCCCGACACCCCCGATATCCGTCGGCGCATGACCGTCGTTGCAGAGTATGGTTACGCATTGGCCCGCCGTTGCACGGCACGGACCTGTCCGTTATTGCAAAAGTTGAAAGGGAAATACCGGTTGGCTGTAGTATCGAACTTCTACGGCAACTTACCGACTGTATTGGCCGATTTCGGACTGGACCGCTATTTCGATACCATTGTCGAATCACAGCAGGTCGGGGTTCGCAAACCTCATCCCGAAATTTTTCGCATCGCCTTGGAATCGCTGGGTCTCTCTTCCGATGAGACGTTGGTAATCGGTGATAGTTATAAAAACGATATTGCCCCCGCCCTTTCGTTAGGCTGTATCCCTATATGGCTCAAGGGTCGGGGATGGGACGAACGGGAGAACGTCCACACGGCACCCTATGTCATAACCGACCTGCTTGACCTTCCCTCCCTTTTAGAGAGATCTCTCTAATGAATGCTACCTGGCTCCCCATCGGGGGTGAGGGTCTCGGCATCCACACGCAACCGTGTCTCCATGCTGTTGTTGTAGAACGACACGGAGGCCTTTCCCGAAGAGTCGACCGGTACGTTGGGATTCCAATAGAGGGTGCGGCGGTAGTCCCCTTCGTCAGGCAAAGCCCCCCAACCGTAGTCGATTTGGTAATAATCCTGCGGTTTGGAATATCCTTGCAGGGTTGTCATCCGCAACCCTTTCCGGTCTTTCCGCTGCTCGGCATAAGGATAACCATACAACTTCACCAGCACGACATTCATCAACTCCACTATCTCGATTTTCTTCACGTCCCGATTGGATATATCCCGGATAGAAGGCTCATATAGGGAAGAGTCTCCCAAGAGCCCCATTCCCTCCTCCTCATCTCCGGCCGTCTGCTCCAGCAAACGTCCCTCACTGGGCATCTCCAGACCATAGAGTTCGTCTGCGTCAGCCCAATCGCCCATATATTGGCTCATGGAACGATAGACGAACTTCACAGGGCGGTTCTTATAGGTACAGACAATATCCTCCCCATCGTCGCTCCGGATGGAGAAGTAGGGATTTATCCGCTCCAGCAGGGCAGGAATGCCATCGGAATAACCTGTCTCGTGCGTATCGATAAGACGGTCCTCCTCATCGGCCACACTGTAGACAATGGTCGGCCTGTCCGAAAGGGGTTGCCGCTTGGCCTTTACGGAGACTTCGTTGAGGTTGTGAATCTTCTTGTCCATCGACAGTTCCTCCTCCTCTTCCTCCTCCTCTTCTTCGATATCCTCCAAGGCGTAAGTGATACGGTTAAGGTTGGAATCGGGCAACGTCAAGGCCGTCGCCGGGTAACTCTCCGGCTTCGGGGAGAAGACACGGTCTAGCTCGACCACTAAGTCTCTGTCCTTCAACTCTCCGTTCTTGTCGGGAGTCTGGGTACGTAATATCATCTCGCAACGGCCCCAGATATCACTGTCGGAGAGAAAGGCAAAACGCCCCGCATCGTCACTCTGCACCGTCCCTTTGCAGCTGAACGACGGCGAATAGACCCAAATGGAGACATTCACATCCGGCTCGGGGCGTGACCCCGTCATGCGGTATCGGTACACCTGGCCCTTCACCAGAATGCCCTCTTCAACAGGGTGATGCGGCTCGAAGGCTTCAAGTCCGGCCAATTGCCTCCAGGCATACCTGCGCCACCCTTGCACCCGCATCAACAGGTCGAGATTGTCTCTGTGTTCCGCATCATCCGACTCAAAATAGTAGGGAATATTTTCGATATATCCTCGTAAATCACTCTCCAAGAGGAAATTTGTCCGCATGTCACCTTGGTAGTAAGTAGGCACCTCCGTAGCATAGTCCCGTACCGCCAAAGAGAGTGTAGAGGGGAGATTCTCCTGACGACTGTTGCTCACCGTGAAGTGAAGGTTGACAGGTTCGAAGGGTTTATACAGCGGTTTTAGCGAATCTATCCGAAGGGTGACTTGCGGTTTGGAGTCGTGGAAGGCCAACCGCTCGGCAAGGACATCTCCACGGGTATTGAAAAGAGTGATTTGAAGGACACCCGAAGGAAAGGTCTCCTCGGCGAACTGCATTTGGATGGACGATTTTTCTCGCATATCGGCCACATCAAAGGCGTAGGTAATTCCCCTGCACGAAATAGTGATTCCCACCCATTCGCCCGGCAAGCCGGACGAACGTTGTACCTGAAGGAACAGCTTGTCGTCCCGCAAAGTATTGACCGTCATCACATACCCCTCTCTCTGAACGGTAGGCAGGGTAAACCGATACTCTTTACCACCCCAGGTCACGCTGGCCTTGTAAGGTCCGGCTTCTGGAGTGAGCAGGAATTTTCCCATGCCCTGGTGTTGGGTGGTAATCTCCGCCACCGGATTCCCGGAATTATCGGTTACGCTTCCCTCCACCTCACAACTGCGTCCCTCCTTGTCAGTCGCCTTGAAAGCCACCACCGACGGAAGCCCCTCAACCAGATTTCCCCCTTCGGGGAAGAAGGCGAGATTCAAGGCCGGTCGGGAAGAGCCCTCCTCCCGATATTGGGGAAGAGCCTTACTGCGGGGACGCTTTGTCATCTTTTTCAGATAGATACCCTCTCGGTCAGGCCGGTCGAAAATGGGGAAAATACGGGAAAAGTAGGTCCCCTCCCAATTGAGCATCACACGGGTATAGGCCCGAACCTCATAGAAGCCCCCTACCAACGTCCCGTCTGTCAGCAGGAACTCCCCGTTGGCACGGCCCTCCTCGATTTTCAGTTTCTTGGTCTCTACCACCCGCCCTTCCGGGGTCAGCAACTCCACATAGAGCACTTTGCTCAACTCCGTGGGACGCAACTGCG
>JAJQIP010000063.1 GCA_021199145.1 Porphyromonadaceae bacterium
GGTTAAAACAGTTCAATCCCGTAGGGCCGGGGAATATGAATCCGGTTTTTTCGACCCAAGGACTTTACGATGCCGGTTCGCATTTAGTTGGCCGTAATCAGGAGCATCTTAAACTCAAACTTCGTGACCCTCGGAGTTCGGTTACGATGAGCGGTATCGCTTTCGGCATGCACGAACACTTTTCCAGTCTCAAGAGCGGAATGCCCGTCGATGTGTGTTATACCTTGGAAGAGAACAGTTTCAACGGAAAAATCACTTTACAATTGCAGGTAAAGGACATCCGTCTCTCCGAAAACACCTGAAGAATTAGAATGGGTGGTGTGCTTATAGGAAGGACGGAAACGGATAATTAATGGACAAAAAGCAAGTATTATGGAAAAAAAAGAGGCAATGATGTACCTTGCTTTGGGCATCCAGGCTCGTAAGGGAAATGATGAAGCGAAGCGGTTGCTTGAGGCAGAAGAGAAATTACGGGCGGAAACAGGTCGGCCGTCCCTGCAAGAGGAGATGTTACGCTGGGCAGATTCCTTAGAGAAGAAACAGAAATAGGGGGCCATAGGAATCGAAAGAAAAGTTCCTGGGTTTTACCATTTTAAGGGAAATGACATGAATAACGTGGAATTTCTATATTTATAAATTGTTGATAATGTTTTGATTTCGTGCAAAAACATTAAATTTGTATGAGAAGAATAAATTAAACCTAATGGCGAAACATATATACATAGTTTGTGTTCTTTTAGTGGGTATATTTTATTTAACCTCCTGTTCAACGAGCAAAAGTGTAGTATCTCGTGGTGCAGACATATCAAAATATTCCTATGTCGTGTTTGGTGGTGAAATAACAGGAGACAGAGAATTGGATGATATTGGATTGCTTGTTCAAAATGAAATTGCAGCGACAAACTTAAAAGTCGTATCAGCAAGTGAGGGCATTTCCAAAATAGCTCTTGGAGAATATGTTTTAACACCTAATATTAATGTCACAACTGAAAAATGGGATGGTGGTCGTACCTATATTGTAATTACTTTTTACGATTATGATACCAATCAGATTGTGGCTGTATTAAAGAGTAGTGGTATTGGATTGATTATTTCTCAAGACCAAAGTCTCGCTCTTAATGGCATTCGAAAAAAACTGAATAAAATTTTCAAAAAATCGGGTTCTTCTTTGAAACAATCAGAGCATGAGGTATTTATATAAGCCCGTGCCGATGCCGATGAGGGACATGAGGAGGATAATGGTGCTGATGCCTCGGTTGATAAGCCATAGGCTGCGGAGGCTGAATCGTGAGCGGAACTTGTTGATGATGAAGGTGATGGTGAACCACCAGATGAAAGCCCCGGTGATAATGGAGAGGTAGGCGATGATGTAGTGTCCGGGCCGCATTTCCGGCAGGAAGAAATTGAGGCGGGCATAGAGTCCGATGATGAGGAAAAGAATCAACGGGTTGGAGAGGGTCAGCAAGAAGGAGGAGGCGAAATCCTGGGCAAAGGAGTTTTGACGGTTCAGATTCTTCCGGATGTTACGGACGGGATTCTGCCGGTAGAGGTAGATAGCGAAACCGGCCAGTACGAGACTCCCTACAATTTGCAGTGGAGCCTGGTTCTGTTCGATGAAATCGACAGTAATGGAGAGTCCGAAACCCGCAATCATGGAGTAGAGTATATCGGAGAGGGAAGCCCCAATCCCCGTTGCCAATCCCGAAAGTCTCCCTTTGTTGAGGGTCCGTTGGATACATAGTACGCCGATAGGACCCATGGGCGCCGACACCAATATGCCGATAAGCAGGCCTCTTATAATGATATATAGCAGTAATTCTATTGCGGTCATCCCGGCCACTCGTTAGAAATCTCCTCGCAAATATACAGATTATTGCCAAAAATAGTTTTCTTATAATTTCTTAATAGACGAGGCTTTTTAGTACCTTTGCCAAATAAACCCACTTTTTATTCTCCCTATTCGGGAACATGCAAAAAAATAGGAAAATGGTTCTTTTCTTTAAAACACCTGAACAACAGATTATTGCTGTCGGTGTTACCGACTTGTCTTCGCAGGAAATCAATGAATTGATTTGGCTTTTCGGTCAGGCGCAACCCCTTGAAACAGATCATCTGGAAGGATGGTTCGTGGGCCCTCGTAGGGAGATGATAACCCCGTGGAGCACCAACGCCGTCGAGATTACCCAAAACATGGGGATTAAGGGTATCTCCCGCATCGAGGAGTATTTTCCGGTGGCCAATGATAAGGCCGAGTATGACCCCATGCTCCAACGGATGTATAACGGCCTTGACCAAAAGGTGTTTGAGGTGAACAAGCAGCCCGATCCGATTGTCTATATTGATGATATTGCCGCCTATAACGCACAAGAGGGGTTGGCCCTGAGTCCGGAGGAGGTCGAATATCTCAATGGGTTGGGACGGAAATTGGGACGGAAACTTACCGACAGCGAAGTGTTCGGATTTTCCCAAGTCAATTCGGAGCACTGCCGGCATAAAATTTTCAATGGCGTGTTCATCATCGACGGGGAAGAGAAGGAGAGCTCCCTATTCAAACTCATCAAGCGGACTTCGGAAGAGAATCGTAACCGGCTTGTTTCGGCCTATACGGACAATGTCGCTTTCAACAAAGGTCCTGTAGTCGAGCAGTTCGCCCCCGCCACGCAGGACAAACCGGATTTCTTCACGATAAAAGATATCGATACGGTTATCTCCCTCAAGGCTGAGACCCATAATTTCCCGACTACCGTGGAGCCGTTCAATGGAGCCGCCACGGGTACGGGCGGTGAGATACGTGACCGTCTCGGCGGAGGAAAGGCCAGTCTTCCGATAGCCGGAACAGCCGTCTATATGACCGCCTATCCCCGTCCCGACGGAGGGCGGCCGTGGGAGAATATTTTGCAGCCTCGGAAGTGGCTGTACCAGACCCCCGAACAGATTCTTATCAAAGCCTCGAACGGGGCTTCCGATTTCGGTAACAAATTCGGCCAACCGCTTATCTGCGGGTCGTTGCTGACCTTCGAACATGCTGAAAACGGCAAGAATTTCGCCTATGACAAGGTGGTCATGCTGGCAGGAGGCGTGGGATTCGCCTCCCTGCGTGACGCCTTGAAAGGAGAGCCCCTTCCCGATGAGAAAGTGGTGGTGTTGGGCGGTGACAATTACCGTATCGGCATGGGCGGCGGTGCCGTCTCGTCGGTCGATACCGGCCAATATGCCAATGCTATAGAATTGAATGCCGTACAACGGGCCAATCCGGAGATGCAGAAACGGGTGGCGAATGTTATCCGGGCCTTGGCCGAGGGGGAGAGCAACCCCATTATTTCTGTCCATGACCATGGTGCGGGTGGACACCTGAACGCCCTCTCGGAACTGGTCGAATCGACTGGCGGAAAAATCGATATGGCGAAGTTACCCATCGGTGACCCCACCCTTTCGGCCAAAGAGATTGTGGGGAACGAGAGTCAGGAGCGGATGGGTCTGCTCATTGCCGAGAAAGATATCGACTATGTCTCCCGAGTGGCTGACCGAGAACGCTCCCCGATGTATGTCGTGGGAACGACGACGGACGACCATCGCTTCGTCTTCGAGCAGGCCGATGGCGTGCGTCCCATTGACCTCGAAATGGAGGATATGTTCGGCAAGCCCCCCCGTACTGTCATTCGGGATACGAGTGTGGAGGAGAGCTATGAAGCGGTAGACTATAGTCTGGCTGACCTTCATACCTATGTCGAGCGGGTGCTGCAATTGGAGGCGGTAGCCTGCAAAGATTGGCTGACCAATAAGGTTGACCGGTCGGTGACGGGTAAAGTCGCCCGTCAGCAATGTCAGGGAGAGATACAGTTGCCGTTGAGTGATTGTGGCGTTGTGGCCCTCGATTATCGGGGAAAGGCGGGAATCGCCACTTCGATAGGCCATGCTCCCCAAGCGGCTTTGGTTGACTCTGCCGCCGGTTCGGTTCTGTCCATAGCCGAAGCACTGACCAATATTGTATGGGCCCCTCTGAAAGCGGGATTGGAGAGCGTTTCGCTGAGTGCCAACTGGATGTGGCCGTGCAAAAATCTCGGAGAAGACGCCCGTCTGTACAAGGCCGTCGAAGCCTGCAGCAGGTTCGCTTGTGAATTGGGAATCAATATTCCGACGGGGAAAGACAGTCTTTCCATGACGCAGAAATACGGTGACGAGAAGGTCTACTCTCCCGGCACGGTCATTATCTCGGCCGCCGCTGAAGTGAGTGACGTGAAACGGGTCGTTTCGCCGGTATTGGTACAAGACCATCGGACGGCCGTCTATTATATCGACTTCTCGTTCGACGCTTTCTCCTTAGGCGGGTCCGCCTTCGCCCAATCGTTGGGGAGAGTGGGCGATTCCGTACCGACGGTGCAGGAGAGCGAATATTTCGCTTCGGCCTTCGATGCCGTCCAGCAACTGATTGCCAAAGATCTTGTTGTGGCTGGGCATGACATTTCGGCCGGAGGTATGATAACCGCCCTGTTGGAGATGAATTTCGCCAACGTACACGGAGGTCTTCATGTCAAACTCGACAAACTTCCCGAACCGGATCTCATCAAGATACTGTTTAGCGAAAATCCCGGCGTGCTCATTCAGGTCAAGGATCGCAAGCAGGTGGAGAAAATCCTCGAAGAGGCCGGTGTAGGATATGCCGTTGTGGCCCATCCGTGCGAAGAACGGCAACTTGTGGTGAGCAAAAACGGGAGCGAATACGCCTTTGATATCGATGCCTTGCGGGATGTGTGGTACACTTCATCGTACCTTCTCGATCGGAAACAGAGCGGAGAGGTACAGGCCAAAGCCCGTTTCCAGAATTATAAAGTCCAGCCGTTACGATTTTCCTTCGGGACGAATTTCACCGGAAGACTGCGTTCTTACGGCATTTCGCCCGACCGTCGTCAGCCGACGGGGATAAAGGCCGCCATCATCCGAGAAAAAGGGGTGAATGGCGATAGGGAGATGGCCTATTCGCTTTACTTGGCTGGCTTCGATGTAAAAGATGTGCATATGACCGACCTCATCAACGGTCGTGAGACGCTGGAAGAGGTGAATATGATTGTCTATTGCGGCGGCTTCTCCAATTCCGATGTCCTGGGTTCGGCCAAAGGTTGGGCGGGAGCCTTTCTATGGAATGAGCGGGCCAAGCGTGCGTTGGATGCCTTTTATGCCCGTACGGATACCCTCAGCCTGGGTATCTGCAACGGTTGCCAGTTGATGGTGGAGTTGGGACTGCTGACCCCCGACCATGCCGAGAAGCCTCGGATGTCGCACAACGATTCGCACAAATTCGAATCGGAATTCATTTCGCTCACCATACCCGAGAACCGTTCGGTCATGTTCGGTTCGCTTTCAGGCCGTCGGTTAGGTCTTTGGGTCGCCCATGGAGAGGGAAAATTCAATTTCCCTTACGCTCTTGACCGGTATCATATCGTGGCGCAGTACAGTTACGATGCCTATCCGGGCAACCCGAACGGTTCGCCCAGTGCCATCGCCGGCATCGCTTCGGTAGATGGGCGGCATCTGGCCATGATGCCCCATCTGGAGCGGGCCATCTTCCCTTGGCAATGGGCCTATTATCCCCGTGAGCGGAAGGGAGACGAAGTTTCCCCGTGGATTGAGGCTTTTGTGAATGCCCGGAAGTGGATTGAGAATGTCAAACATTAGGCAGATAAGTTTATGGGTGGTTTTTTTGGAACGATAAAGAAATCAGATTGCGTTGCTGACCTCTATTACGGCATCGATTACAATTCCCACTTAGGGACGAAGCGGGGCGGTATGGTCACCCTTGACAACGGGAATTTCACCCGCTCCATACACAACATAGAGAG
>JAJQIP010000204.1 GCA_021199145.1 Porphyromonadaceae bacterium
AGCAGATTGCCGATTTGATGACGGTGGATGATGGTGGGGACGAGGTTTTCGACCAGATAAACGAGATGATGCGTACCCGGAACTTCTCCAATTTCGACAAGGTGCTGGAGACGCGCGACCGCCTGTTCGATACCATTGTCTCCGTCATCAAGAGCCAGTTGCGCCGTATGGACGAGAAGAGCAGCACAAAGGCTTGTTACCTCTATCTGTCGATTCTCAACGAGACCAAATCGATGGTGCTCCAGTCGCGCAACCTGTTGAAATCGTTGAGCTACTTCCTGCAGAACAAGGAGGAGTAGATTCCTTCCGACGATAAGAATTTTATACCGATATGAAAAAACAGCTTTTCCTCCTCTCTCTCTTCGCCCTCCTTTTCGGGCTTCTCTCCCTCTCTGAGACGAAGGCCGACGTGAAACTTCCGGCCATCTTTTCCGATCATATGGTGCTCCAGCAGCAGACGCAGGTGCGCTTGTGGGGAAAGGCCTCTCCCGGGGAGAAGGTCACTGTCGCCGTGTCGTGGCGGAAAGGAAAGTGGAAGGTTACGGCCGATGCCGACAGTTGCTGGCGGGTGGAGATTCCTACGCCGGCGGCCTCTTCCGAGGCGGCTTCCCTGACGGTCAAAGGACGCAATACGATTCAGGTGAAGGATATTCTCATCGGGGAGGTGTGGCTCTGTTCGGGTCAGTCGAACATGGAGTTCCCGGTCTCCTACGACTCTATCAGCAATTGGAAAAACGGCATGAGCAACGCCGCCGAAGTGTTGCAGGACGCCGATTATCCTGCCCTCCGCCTCTTCCGTGTCGACCATCAGTTGGCCCCCGACGGTCCGCTTGACGATTGTAGGGGGGCATGGGAGATTTGTACTCCGGCTACGGCCGCTACCTTTTCGGCGGTAGGTTTTATCTTCGGCCGCAAAATCCATACCGAGATAGGAGAGCCGGTAGGGCTTATCCAGTCTACGTGGGGCGGTACGCACGCCGAGTCGTGGATGGCTCAGGAGTGTATGCAGGGAGCCTATTACGACTCTTTGCGGGTGAGTCAGGAGCGCATTCTCTCCGCCTATCCGTCCGCCCGAAGCCGGTACGACCAAGAGCGGAAGGCCTACCAGGCGGCCCGTGCCGAAAATCCCGATACCTCGCTCACACCGCCGGTCAAGCCGGTCTCGCTCAATGCCAATCTGCGGATGTCCACCCTCTGGAACGGAATGATTCATCCCATTCTTCCCTATACTATCAAGGGGGTCATCTGGTATCAGGGAGAGAGCAACGACAGCCGAGCCGCCGCCTATCAGTCGGTCTTTACCGACCTTATTGCGAGTTGGAGGGCCGCTTGGGGAGAGGGTGATTTTCCCTTCTATTTCGTGCAGATAGCCCCTTACTATAAGCAGTCGCCCCTGTTGCGGGAGGGGCAGCTGAAGGTGTGGCGGCAGGTGGAGAATACCGGTATGGCGGTCATCACCGATGCGGGCGACTCCACCAATATTCATCCCCGCAACAAGGTCATTCCCGGGGAGAGGCTCGCTTTCTGGGCCTTGTCGCACGACTACGGCCGAGATATTCCCTACATGGGTCCGGTCTACCGCACGATGACGGTGAATGACTCCGTAGCCGAACTGTCGTTCGACTATACAGGCTCCGGACTTACCTTCCCGGGCGACTCCCTGCAAGGGTTTGTCATTGCCGGGGAGGAGGGTGTTTTCTATCCGGCCACAGCGGTCGTCCGAGGTGATAAAGTCGAGGTCTCCGCACCCCAAGTCGCCCTCCCCGTAGCCGTGCGATACGGTTGGGACACCTTTTTCCGTGTCAACCTCTACAACCGAGAGGGACTGCCCGCCACCCCCTTCCGTACCGACGATTGGGATTTGTAAAACCTTAAAATAGAGAATATCATGAAACGAAAAATCCGTTGTCTGTTTCTGCTTGCTCTCCTCGCTCCGCTCTCTCTGGCGGCGCAGAAGATGTCGGTGGAGTTCGCCGAGTCGGAGATGGCCCGTTTTCCGGAGGCGTGGCAGCTCGACCACGGCCACCGTCTCTTTTTCGGTTATGCGCAGGGGGTGGGCTGTTGTGCGATGCTCGATATGTGGCGTTATACGGGCGACCGCAAATATTACGACTATGTGGCGGCGTGGGCCGATACCCTCATCGACGAGCAGGGCGACATCTATCTCTACGAGATGGCCGATTATAACTTGGATTTCATCAATTCGGGCAAAGTGCTCTTCGACATCTATGCCGAGACGGGCGATGCCAAATACAAGAAGGCGATGGACCTTCTCGCCCGTCAGTTGGCCCGCCAGCCCCGTACCCACGAGGGGGCCTTCTGGCATAAGCTGACCTATCCTCACCAGATATGGCTCGACGGTCTCTACATGGCCTCTCCCTTCCTGGCCCGTTACGGGGCGGAATTCGGCAAGCCCGACTGTATCGACGATGCCGTGCATCAGTTCCTCGTCTGCGGCCGTCGCACCTTTGACAACCGCACGGGACTCTATTTCCACGCCTACGACGAGAGCCGCAACCAGCGGTGGGCCGACCCCACGACCGGTCACTCCCCCAACTTTTGGGGACGTAGCATGGGGTGGTGGTTCATGGCTTTGGTCGACGTGCTCGACTATGTGCCGGCCGACCATCCCCATCGGGCCGACCTCCTGGCGATGATTAAAGGGTTGGCGGCCGCCCTGCCTGCCTATCAGGATGCCGACGGCCTCTGGTATCAGGTGCTCGACCAGGTGGAGCGGGAGGGCAATTTCCCCGAGGCTTCGGTCACCTCCATGTTCCTCTATGCCTATGCCAAGGCGGTGAACAAGGGGTATATCGACGACTCCTACATGGCGGTGGCGCAGAAGGCCTATGCCGGTCTCTGCAAGGTGCTTCTCCGGAAAGATGACGATGGGCTTTGGACGCTGACCCGTTGCTGTGCGGTAGGGGGATTGGGCGGCAGCAACTATCGGGACGGTTCGTTTGACTACTACATCCACGAACGGATGCGGGACAACGATGCCAAAGCCACCGGTCCCTTTATCATGGGATGCATCCAGCTTGAAACTTATGAGGCCGCTCATCCGGCTTCCGTCCCCTCGAAGAGAAAACGGTAAAAAAAACTAAAATCGGGGGAGTAGGGGGATGATAGCGTCAAAATATATAGTATTTGTATCAAAAAAGTTAGTCTCTGTCTGAAAAGAAAATTCCACCTTTGAAGTGGTGGAAAGTCCGAAGATGGATTTTCCTCTTTGTGCGTGTAGATATAATACCAATCTATAAACTAAAGTAACATGAAAAAAATTACTTTTTTGGCGGCGGCAGCACTTGTTTCGGCAGGTTTGTCCGCCCAGACAGTCCAGAAATGGGCGGGATTCAATGAGCCAGATAGCACCGACCTCTATTTCCCGTGGAGTACCATGTTTGGCGCATGGTGCGGTGAGGATGATGATCCTCTGGATGTAGATGTTGCCGATGCCTTTACGGAAGGCAATATCGCCTTGTTCAACGATGATGTCTACGACATTGTGACCGACTCGGAGTGGTTGTACGACCATGAGGGAACCACCAAGCCGACGATTACCTTGCGGAACGATTTCACCATTGGCGGAATCATCGTCGACAATTCGGCGCTGACCTATCGGTTCACGCCTGAATCGACCGACTACACTTTCCACAGCGACGATGAGACAGCGACTTTGACCAAGAGGGGTGACGGTGCGTTGTATACCGACGTACAGAACAACCTTGGTGGCGGTGTCGTTTTGGAGGGGGGTACCATAGCTCGGTACACCAACTCTTCGGTTTCTCTGCCCGTGTTCGGTAGCAAAATTCAGGTGGCCGAGGGTGCAGATGTTACCGTCGATATGAAGGATTGCGGAGGTGACTACGCTTTGCTGGGTACCGATATAGATATTCCCGAAGGGTCGACCTTTACCCTTGAGACTTCACGGTATACGGCCATGACCAACGATGCCTCCACCCATATTACCGGTTCCGGTGTTTTCAACTACAATACCCGTGGTGAGCGGAACTACTGGGGAAACTCCTCCAAAGCGGCCAATCCGGTTGACTGGACAGGCTTCAGCGGTACGCTGAATCTCCGGGGGTCTGAAACCTCTTCCGGCAGTGAAGGAGCTCGGAGTATCATCTTCCCCTCCACCGCTCCTTGGGGTAAAGGGGCCATGGGCGGCTATTTCGATGCCACCGAAGGCGACTCCCTCCTCTACAACGTTTGGCTGACCCGTCGGGGAGATTTGGTCGACAGTCTCTGCTACAGTCTGTCAAAGATTGACTTCACGATGAGCAACAATGCCGTTCTCGCTGTAGAATCGAACGGTTCCAGCGGTGTGACCAACATCACCCTCGTCTCCATGAAGAGCCTCAATACGGATGAGACCACTATGATAGGCGGTTATTACAAAGATTCGAACCCCCAATTGGGTCTTATTTTCGGGTCGGACAACAACGATTGCCACCTCGATGGTGTCATCAGCGGTTATTGCAAAGGGGGAACTCCGTGGAAAGAGAACGGTGCAGCCCTCTTCAAGGAAGGTACAGGTACCTGCTATATCACCAACCCGGAAAACTTGATTTATTTGGGCGTTGAGGTTTGGGAAGGTAAGGTGCTCTTCAATAACCCCAATCCTGAATCGACTACCGCTACCGGCCAACACAAGACCTCCTCTTACAGCGTCGTTACCTGCCGTCCGACCGGAACCATCGGCGGTTTCGGGACCATTGGCGGTCACACCACCCTCTACGGTACGATGGAGCCGGGTAGCAACGCTGTCGGTACCCTCCGTATCGACGGTACGAACGCTGTCATCTCCTACGGTTCAAGTGCGGGTTACTACTACGGCGGATGGGGTGACACCCCGACCCGCTCTGCCGGTAACGCCGCCAACCTGTATGCCTATGCCGGTTCGACTATCAACTTCGAGGCCATCAACAGCGAAAACTACGATAAGGTATTGGTACAAAACGAGGTTCGTCTTTGCTACGACGGTGTAGACGGGCAGGTTAACATCAACCTTGCTCCGCGTGACGAATGGTCGTTCGAGGTAGGTGATACTCTCGTATTGTTGGAAACCTCCGCTTTCCATACCTATGGAACGAGCGAGGATCCTGCCGACTACTTCAACTTCACCGTATCTCCGGATTTTGGTACCGCCAACTTCGCCCTCGAAGTATTGGAAGTTCCGGCCGTTTACGTTGATACCACTTACGAAGACTTTGATTCTGGAGAAACAGTGACCGAATCCGTATTGGTTTCTGCCGCTTATGCTCAATTGCGGGCTGTCTGCACGGTTGCCGGCAGCGGTTCGGCTGAACCGGATGCCATCGAAAGCACCCCGGCTGACGACAACAGCGCATTGAGTGTATATCCGAATCCGGCCGTGAACGGTCAGGTAACCGTAGCTGTAGCCGCCGATAAGGTAGGTGAGGTTTCGGTTTACAACTCCGCCGCTCAACTGGTTAAATCGGTTGCCACCAGCGAACCGAACCTGACCCTCGATGTATCCGACCTCTCCGCCGGTATCTACTACGTACGGGTCGTAACGGCCGACAAAGCCTATACCCAGAAGTTGATTGTGAAATAATCACATCGCTGAGATATTGAAAAAAGGAGCGTCCCATCGGACGCTCCTTTTTTGTCGGGGAGAGCTTTCGGGGTTATCCCCTTTTTTTGACGGAGAAAGAGGGGTAGATAAAATCATTTAGATTAGTTTTTTTCTCATTCTGTGCAGTGTGCCGAGAGCGGATAATTTGTTAATTTGTAACAGAAGTTTTGTGTTTTTACGACACTTTGCTTTTTTGAGGAATAGGAA
>JAJQIP010000198.1:0-3115 GCA_021199145.1 Porphyromonadaceae bacterium
GTATATGTCGGGTCGGTCAGTCCGCTGGCAAGTTGCGCCATATTGTCTTCCGATGTCCCGACATATATAGCATAGGGAACCTCCCCATAGTATGTTTTTGTCGCATTCTCCCACGAAAAGACCACGTCGTTGACCGACCCTACCGATCCGTTGTTCGCCGGTGTGGGATTGGTCGACACTTTTGGGGGTTGCGGATCGCCGATGGTTTCAGTAGTCAATACGGAAGAGTATGATGAGACAATACCATCACTGTTATAAGCCTTGACCCGAAAGTAATAGGTTGTCTCTTGCGTCAATCCCGTAACCACATAAGAGGTGGTGTTGGCAGGCAAATCTTCTACGACAGTGTAGGAACTTTTATCTGTAGAGATTTCGAGAATAAACCCCGTCTCATTGTCGGAATTGTCACTCCACGTCAAAGAGATTGTCTCTTTTTGTTGGTCGGTAACAGCCAAATCTGTCGGGACTTTGATATAAGGGTAGGCCGATGTGATGGAAAAGGAGTAATTCTCGATATTGCTATATCCGTTTTCAGCAATTGCTGCAGCATCGGAAGCATCGTTGGGGTCTAATCCGTTTGCCGTTTCCCATTCATCGGGAATACCATCTCCATCGGAATCCAAAGGTTTGACACCGCTGGAAAGTGTGCCTGTTCCCCCATGCGGTAAAGTCTTCTCGTCGCTGATACCATTGGTCGTCCCTTCCGTCCCGAACGATTTCAACTCATCAATGAGATATTGATCCACTTCGTCTCGTGCCGGTAGGCAGGGTCCTACACTATCGATAATCCACAGAAGAGCCTCTTCGGCAGTCATCATAGTCTTAATTTCCGGATGCGCCTTGGGACAAGAGGCCGTCGATGCCAATGTCTCCAAATCGTCTATCCGCAGACTACCGGATGCATCGTATTCATCATCGGTCATCGAGTGGCCGTTCATTGTCCCGTCTTTGTCATCATCATAGTAGTTCCCTTGGGCATAGTATTTGAAATTCTCATTTCCTTTGACAAGGGCTTTCGTGGAACCTTCCCACGGGCCTTTCATAAAATAGTTGCATTCTATGTCCGCCCAGGATGTGCCGCTACTTTCTCCTCCCATGATATAGCAGCCGCCGCTTCCCCAATTGTAGACAACGTTGTTGACGAATTGGTTCAATCCCTTTACTTTCGGATTACGCGTCTTATTTTCGATATAGAGGTTGCGGAAGAGCGTAACGCCGCCATCGGTTTGCATCAGTCCTCCACAAGAGTGGTCTTGAAGACCTTGTCCGATAATCGAATTCTGGATAGTGATATCGGTCGGTTCCGTACCTTTGTTATCCCAATTTATCGAGAAACATTCGTCCCGTCCCCATAGTACCGAAAGGTGGTCAAAAATCATGGTTTTCCCATTGGCTATACCTGCGGCATCCGCTCCGCTGGTACCGCTTTTACCCATCCGAAAGCGCATATACCGTATAATCAGGTTTTCAGTGCCGGAGAATGTAACCCTGTCGCCATAGACTTGGATACCTTCACCTGGGGCTGTCTGACCCAAAATGGTAAGGTTGCTGGAGAATGTGAGCGCCGAACTCAAATAAATCACACCGCACGTATCGAAGACAATAATCCGGTTGGAAGAGCTGACGGCATCCCGTAAGGAGCCTGTCCCACTGTCGTTCAAATTGGTCACGTGATAGATTGTCCCGCCTCGTCCACCTGTGGCATAACGGCCAAAACCTTCTGCTCCTGGGAAGGCCAAGAGGGTATCGTCGGCATGTAAAAGAGGTGTCGAAACAAATAGGCTTACCAGGAAAAGCCACAAAATGGAGATGATTTTTTTCATAATTACATATGTAAGGATTTGTGACAAATGTACGACAATATTCTATTGACAAAAGGAAAAAGGTGCGATTTATATTTGACGTGTGAAATTTAACACATGTATGGGGAATACCCTTATTTTTGAGATACAAATGTGCCGTACTTGTTGAAAAAGGGTTACTTTTGTCTATAAATTAGGATACATGATACGACTGGTAATTTTTGATTTGGACGGGACACTCCTGGACACCATCGGCGATTTGGCTGAGGCCACTAATTATGCCCTGTCGCAATGTGGTTATCCGACCCATCCGGTCGGGGCATACAATATGTTTGTCGGGAACGGTATAGCCAAGCTTTTTGAGCGGGCTTTGCCCGAGATGGAGCGTACGCCGGAGAATATTGCCCGAATGCGTTCCTTTTTTCTTCCTTACTATGATGTACATAATACCTGTCGGACGCATCCTTATGAAGGTATGCCAAATCTCCTTGCCGAGTTGCGACGGTGTAATATAGCGGTGGCGGTAGCCTCGAACAAATATCAACGGGCGACAGAAAACCTGGTGGCGCACTTTTTCCCCGGTATTGATTTCGTGGCCGTTTTTGGCCAAAGGGAGGGAATTCCTGTAAAACCTGACCCCACGATTGTTTATGCTATTTTGTCGGCTGCTGGCGTTACGGCCGGAGAGACGCTTTATGTAGGCGATTCGAATGTGGATATGTGTACGGCTGCAGCGGCAAAGGTTCCCTCGGTAGGGGTAACATGGGGTTTCCGTCCCCGTGAAGAACTTGTCGATGCCGGAGCTTGCTATCTGGTGGACACTCCGGCGGAGATTCTTACGGTTTGTGAAGAGTTTTGAATTCCAAGAATTCGGAGAGAATTCAGCGGCCGTTTTCCTTATTTATGGGACAAGGGATAAGATTTGAGGGAAATATCCCTTTCTAATAGAATAGAAGATAACCTTAAAATAGAGATACAATGGAGTTTATAGAGCAGTCGATACCTCTTATATTTGTCATTGAACCGAAAAAATTCGGAGATAATCGGGGGTATTTTATGGAGACCTACCGGCAGGATCTTTTTGAAGCGAAGGTGGGTAAAGTCGATTTTGTGCAGGATAATGAATCGCGTTCTTCTTACGGGGTATTGCGGGGAATGCATTTTCAAAAGGGAGAATTTTCACAGGCAAAACTTGTACGGGTATTGCAGGGTAAAGTCCTTGATGTCGCTGTAGATTTGCGGAGGTCTTCCCCGACATTCGGAAAATATGTCGCAGTGGAACTTTCCGATGAAAATGCCCGTCAGCTTTTCAT
>JAJQIP010000198.1:3125-5779 GCA_021199145.1 Porphyromonadaceae bacterium
GATTCGCCCATGGTTTTTTGGTATTGAGCGTCACGGCGACATTTGTCTATAAAGTGGATAATGTATATGCCCCTCAATCGGAAGCGTCGCTTATCTTCAGTGACCCGCAAATAGGAATTCAGTGGCCCATACCCGAAGCACAGATGATACTTTCCCCCAAAGACCGTGCCGGAAAACCTTTTTCCGAGGTCTATTGTTTCGATTAATTTGTAGTTATTACATATAAAAATTTTTGGCGGTTGATGCCTTTAGACCGTTGAGGGTGCAGGGAGTCAATCCCGGCACCCTCTTTTCTTTTTATTGCTTTGACGATATTTTTGTGGGAGGAAGAAAATTTTCGATGAACCCGCACATTGCGTGTAAAGCCCGAAGGGAAGGGCTTTTCTTTGTTCTCCAAAAGGGATGGGCATATCTCTTTTTTCTGTAATTTCGTCCGAGAATGGTAAAGCGGGTGGCTAAATATTTCCTTAGTGGGGTAGCTTCTTTAGTGGGGTTACTGGTGCTTTTCACGGCCCTTTTTTATGTGCCGCCCGTACAACGTGCCGTGGTAAAAACCGCCTGTTCGTTTGTCTCCGACAGTACGATGCAGGTATCGGTCGGGGATTTTCGTTTGCGGTTTCCCTTGTGTCTCGACCTCTCGGATGTATGTGTGATTACGGAAGGTGATACGATGTGTGCCTTGCAGTCGTTGCATCTTGAAGTGGCGGGCTTGTCGCTGTTGCACTTGACCGCTACTGTCCCGGAATTATCCCTCAAGAAGGTTCTGTTTCACTATGCCGACACGACCGGTTTCCAGATGGGAGTGCGTCTTGATGAGGCTTCCATAACTTCCGTGTCGGCCAAATTGTTGGACGAATCAGCGGAAATTGGCTGCATTGCCTTGTCGGGAGGAGATGTCAACATGCATTTAGGCCTTCCCGATTCTGCAACGGTTACTGAACCCACTGACGAGTCCGAGCCGTTGGCCTGGCGATTTGATGTAGAACGGTTGTCCGCAACGGATGTCTTGTTTCGAATGTCCGGCGCTTATGAGGAGTCGTTGCTTTCGGCAGGTGCAGATGTGATAACAGTGGCCCAAACGTCGGTCGATTTGGGACAGCAGACGGTTGATGTCGACTCGCTCTGTCTTCATACCGGAAACGTCTCCATGCTCTCCGATACGACAGTAGTCGTCCCAACAGGTGAGACAGATGAAATAGACGAGGGTGGTGATGAAACGCCTTCTCTCCCGTGGACAATACGTGCGAATGGTATTCGTATTGACGATACAGATATAGTTTACGGACAGATGGGGTATTGTCCTCAGCCGGGATTTGATGCAGGATATATATCTATCTCCTCGTTGTCGGTAGCCCTGGATTCGGTTTATAACTGTGGTACAGATATGGCCGCCCGATTAGCGGCCCTCTCTTTTGACGAACGTTCGGGACTTTCGGTACGTAACGGATCTGCCTTTTTATCGATGGATTCGACCGCTTTACAGGTTGACGGTTTCCGCTTAGAGACGGCCCATTCGCTTTTGTCTATGGATGTCCTTGCTGATGGGTCACTTCTTTCGATGGCGGGAGATGCCGGTCTGGATGTCTCGATTGATTGGAAAATAGGTTTGTCAGATGTCGTGCTGTTTGTCCCGACACTTGACTCCATGCTATCAACTTTGCCTTTTAATGCGGTTTCGGGGGCATTAAAGATAGGGGGAACACTCGAAAACCTGTCTGTGCAGAAATTCTATACAGAACTGCCTCAAACCGCTGATTTTCGGCTTGAAGGAGAGGTGCAGTCGTTAACCGTTCCTGACTCCTTACGGGCGAAAATGAATTTTATGGCGCATCTTGACCGTTTGGATTTTCTTCCGGAATGGATAGGCTGAAAAGAGATGTCCGAGCAGTTTTCCTTACCTGACTCAATGTCGTTGCAAGCGGCTCTTGATTTTTCCAATGATCAAATGGCAAAAGCCCATCTCTCTTGGAATGTCCTGCAAGGGGCTATGGATCTTGATGCGGAGTTCGCTTTCCCGGACACGGCTTATCGGGTGGCATCGGGGTGGCGGAATTTTCCCCTTGATGCATTTCTTCCCCATGAGAATCTGGGAATACTCTCCCTGTCGTTGTCGGCTAAGGGTAGGGGGCTTGACCCCTTTTCGTCCCAGACAGAAGCGGATATATCTCTGCATGTTGATACCGTTGATTATGGCGGTTATCCTTTCAGGGATTTCCTCCTTGCCGCCACTCTTGATTCCGGGAATGTCACTTCCCATATAGGGTGTGGCGACAGTGCCGTACAGATGGATTTGCAACTTGCCGGACGGTTGACCCCATCGGAATATGCAGCTCGTCTTACAGGCAGGATTAAGCAACTTGACCTGAAAACGGCCCGCCTTATGGAGGACTCCCTGACCTTTTCCGCATCGGTTGACATAGAGGCTTGGGTCAACGACAAAATGGAGGGTTCCGTCAAGAGTTCTTTCGATGAAGTGGCACTATACCTGTCTGACATGGAGAGCCGTTTCGACCATATTGTCGTTACGGCCGATATGTTGCAGGATTCGCTTGATGCCCGTGTCGATTTTCCAGGCATACAGGTCGCTTTTTCCGCTCCAAGCGGTTTGGATTCCTTGCTTGCCCACGTGACGGAATGTATGGACATCTTGCAGC